>JAKEGN010000150.1 GCA_022615525.1 Woeseiaceae bacterium | reverse complement strand
TTATTGGTGCCGAAGAGAGGACTCGAACCTCCGACCCACGCATTACGAATGCGTTGCTCTACCAACTGAGCTACTTCGGCAAGACTCCTGAAATCCGGCCCTACTGCTTGTCCCGGATCCGGATGAGGACTTCGACACTTTCCTGTTCGGTGCCCGCCGGCAATTCCGGCAGGTTCATGATCCGGATTTGCTCGTGAGGGATATCGCTGAGCCTCCCCGACTCCACGTGAAAAAAGTGGTGATGGGTGCAGGTGGTCGAATCGTAGAATTTGCGGCTGGGATCGATGGAGAGCTCACGAACGAGACCGCATTCGCTGAAGAGATTCAAGGTGTTATACACCGTGGCCTTGGACACCCGGCTGCCGTTGGCACGCAGCCTCTCCAGCAGTTGTTCGGCCGAGAGGTGCTGCGGTCGGTCCAAAAGGATTTCGGCCACTTCCAAGCGCTGCGGGGTGGGTTGCACACCGTGGTCACGCAGCCTGGCAGCTATTTCCGGGCGGGGCATCGATCGAAATCCATCAAATCAGGGATTTGCAGAGTATAGACCAATTCCAGATCGAAAACGCCAGTCACCGGATGGCTCGGCCCCATAACTCGTTTAATACGCTGGAAAATCCTGCCGGTTACAGGCCACCGGCGCGATAGGCTGGCGGCTCAGACAAGGAGGTTTGACATGCGCCGCCCGCCCCGGACCGCCGCCGGAGTTACTCTATATGAACTGCTGATGACCCTGGCCCTGGTTGCCGTCGTCATCACCATCGGACTGCCGTCCTTCGACTCGATCATCGCAAGCAGCCGCATACGCGCCGAGACCAATGCGCTGTTCGAGGCCGTGCACCTTGCGCGCAAGGACTCGATAGTCCGGCGGCGCGCGGTGACGATCTGCCCGAGCCTCGATGGCTTGAGTTGCGACCCGCACAACGAGTGGTCCACCGGCTGGATACGTTTCGTCAACAACAATCGGGACGATCCGCCCGTTCGCGATTCCAACGAGCCGGTGCTGCGTTACCACGTGGTCGAGCCCGGCATCCTGATTGCCTCCAACCGGCGCGGCTTCACCCTGCGCTCGACCGAATTGCGGGCGACGAACGGGACGCTCATCGTCTGTGACGCCCGCGACCGCGCCGAGGCCCGGGCCGTCATCGTGAGCTACACCGGGCGCCCACGGGTGGCCTGGCAGGATCCGGCCGGCAAGCCCTATGACTGTGCGCATTAAGTCAAACGGCAGAGGGCAAGCGCTACCGCTCGTCCGTGGGGCCCGGCCGCTGGTCGGATACATTTTCGATGGCGGTCCTGCGCCACTATATTGCGCGCATGAAAAACCGAAACCAGAACGGCTTTACGCTGTACGAACTGATGATTACCGTGACGATCATCGGTGTGATCCTGATGATCGGAATTCCGAATTTCAGTGAATTCACCCGGAACAGCCGTATGAGCGCCACGGCCAACGACCTGCATTCGAGCTTCCTGCTCGCCCGTTCCGAGGCGGCTCGTGCAAAAGCCAATATTACGATTTGCGCCAGCGCCAATTCGATGGCCGGGGCAGCGGCTGCCTGCGGCGGTGTCTTCGACCAGGGCTGGATCATTTTCCAGGATACCGACGGGGATATCGTACGTGACGCGGGCGAAGCCCTGCTGCGCGCGCACCCGCCGGTGCCGAACGGACTCAATATCTTTCCGGACAACGGCGCGACCTACTTCAGCTATGCCCCGACCGGTTTGGGCCGCGGCGATGTCGGCGGGAACCCGTCCTTCGTCACTGCGACCTTGTGTGATGATCGTGGCACCGAGATCGCGGCCGGCGGAACGACGGCCGCACGTCGGCTGATTGTCACGCCGATCGGACGCGCCACCGTCATACGCGACAAGGCCATCATCGACGCCGCCGGCGGTTGTCCGTAGTCATTGCCAAAAGAATTCCGATCAATCACTGAGTCATCCGGGACCAGACCAATGCCAGCACGAATCTACACATGTAACCCAGTACCAGGGATGAAAGCCCAGGGCTTCACCCTGATCGAAGTCCTGATCGCATTGATCATCATGTCAGTCGGCATGCTGGGCATCGCGGGCCTGTATGTGCACAGCATGCAGGCGGGCCGGACCTCGATGTTCCGCCATCATGCCGTCACGCTTGCCGGGGATGTTGCAGACCGCATACGCGCCAACCCACGCGCCGGTGCTGTATACGCACTGGCCGGTGCTGACAATAACTGCGTCGCAGCGGGCATAGACTGCACGCCCGCCGAGATGGCAGCAAACGATGTTTTTCTTTGGGACCAGCAGGCACTGGATACGCTGCCGAATGGCGATGTGGTGGTCGTATTCAATAATGGCGTCGTTCCGCCCACTTACCAGATCACGGTGTCGTGGACCGAGCCGGGCGAAGTCATGAACTACACCGTCACCATCCCGGTATTCGGAATCTGACCGCCATGAAGAAACAGGATTCGCAAATGAGAAACCGACAGGCCGGTGTCACGCTGATCGAGGTCATGGTCGCCCTCGCGGTCGGATCGTTCCTGATGATCGGCGCCATCCAGGTGTACAGCCAGAGTCGCGCGGCCTACGTCATCAATGAATCGATAGCCCGTGTCCAGGAAACGGCGCATTTCGCCATGGACACGGTCGAGGCCGACCTGCGCATGGCCAGCAACTGGGGCCGCCACAGCCGCGGCAGTGCCGTGGAGGGCCGTTCCCTGATCGGCAACAACAATCCGAAAGGGTTGACGGTTCCGCTCGGTGCAACCGGCAGTTGCGGTGCGACCTGGGCTTTCGACCTGGCGCGACCGATAGCCGGCGGCAACAACGCTTACACCCTGCCCTGCGCGCCTGCCGGCGGCGCTGTTGCGCAGGGCAACTCGGACATCGTGACCGCGCGTCGTGCGACGGTAGCGCCAACCGCACTGCAGGCGGGCCAATTGCAGATTCAGTCAACGCGCATCCAGGGCGAACTTTTCCAGGATGGCGTCGTCCCGCCAACTTTTGACCCTGCGGAATCGGAAACGCACGATCTGCTGGTCAACACCTACTACGTCGCCGCGAACTCCGCTTTGATTCCTGGTGCTCCGACACTCCGGCGCAAGTCGCTGCAATCCGTGGGCGGCGCTCCGGCGATAGTCGACCAGGAAATCGCACCGGGCGTCGAGAATATGCAACTGCAATTCGGCGTCGACGTTGATTCCGACAACACCGTCGATCGTTACGTCAATCCGGGCGATGCCATACTCGACCCGGCCGATGCCGCTTTCATTCCCGGATCACGTGTCATTACGGCCAGGATCTGGCTGTTGGTGCGGGGCCTGACACCGGAAACCGGTATTCGGGACATCGTGAACTACGCACCGGGCGACGTTGCGCTCGGCAACTTCAATGACAACTTCCGGCGCATCCAGGTATCGAAGACGAT
>JAKEGN010000002.1 GCA_022615525.1 Woeseiaceae bacterium | reverse complement strand
AGTTCAACAAGATCTTCAATGTCGCCTACCGCTTCAGGCGCGATTCGCTGGAGCAGGGTGACGTGTCCCTGTCGTGGCCATTGACGGATAACTGGAATTTCGTCGGGCGATACAATTATTCGCTGCGCGATGAGGAGACGCTTGAGCAGCTGGTCGGGCTCGAGTACGAGAGCTGTTGCTGGGGCTTGCGGCTGGTGTCCCGGCGTTACCTGTCGACGCGCGACGGAACCATGGACAACTCCTTTGGTCTGCAGCTGGTGCTCAAGGGCGTGAGCAGCGTCGGCTCCTCTGCGGATGCCATGCTGGAGCGTGGTATCCTTGGCTATTCGGCCGGAATGAACTGATTCTTTATGTTTAGATTCAAATATTTAGCGCTCACCGTGCTGGCCTTTCCGGGCCTCGGGACGGCGGCGGAACTGTCCGAAACCGGCGTCATGCTGGATGGCATAGCGGCCATCGTGAACGAGGGCGTCGTCCTCAAAAGCCAGCTCTACAGGGACACGGCGACAATCGTCGCCCGCGCTCGCGCGCAAGGCATGCAATTGCCACCGGACGACATATTGCAGCAACAGGTCCTGGAACGGCTGATCGTCGAGGAAGCCCAGTTGCAGCGTGCCGAACGCATCGGCTTGCAGATCTCGGACCAGATGCTTAACGAGGCCATCCTGCGGGTTGCGCAGCAGAACGGTATCCCGTTCGAACAGCTGCCGGAAGTGCTCGCCAAAGATGGTATCAATTACGCCGATTATCGCCGCGACACGCGCAAGCAAATCACACTCGATCAGTTGCGCCGTATCGAAGTGATCGGGCGCATCTCGGTCGCACCGCGGGAAATCCAGCAATGCCTGGACGATCTCGAGGACAATGTAGTGGTCAACTCCGAATACGATCTCGCGCACATACTCGTTTCAGTGCCCGAATCCGCGACCGGAGAACAGATCGATGCGGCGGACGCCGAAGCCAACGATGTGTACCGGCAATTGTTGCTCGGCGCGGATTTCTCCGAGATGGCTGTCCGGCACTCGGACAGCCAGACCGGGCTCGAGGGCGGCCAGCTCGGCTGGTTGAAGGGCGACCAGTTGCCGACCATGTTCTACAACGTCGTCGGCAATCTCAAACCGGGCGAGGTGTCGACCCCGGTGCGCACCGTGAGCGGCTTTCATATCGTCAAGGTCAACGACATGCGCAGCGCGATCCAGCGCAGCGAGATCGAACAGGTCAAGGTCCGGCACATCCTGATTACGCCTAACGAAATCATCGACGACCAGACGGCCAGGCAGCGGCTGGACGATGCCCGCAAGCAACTGCAGGAAGGCGCTGACTTCGGTGAACTGGCCAAGCTCATGTCTGACGACCCGGGCTCGGCCAACGAAGGAGGCGAGATGGGATGGGCGGGTCCCGGAACGTTCGTACCGGAGTTCGAACAAGTAGCCAACAGCTCCGATCCCGGCGTGGTTTCAGAACCGTTCCGATCGCGCTTCGGCTGGCACATTCTCGAGGTCATGGACCGCCGTACCTATGACAATACCGAGGACCTGAAACAGGAGAATTGCGACCTGCAGATTCGCAACAGCAAGCTCGCCAGCGAAACAGAACTCTGGTTGCGCCGGATCCGCGACGAAGCCTACGTCGAAATCCGGATCTGACCGGCGGCGCAGCCAGTCAATCGCCGATTCGCCGTGACCAGGAAAGATCCGAGGAAACCGGTGGTCGTCACTGCCGGCGAGCCCGCCGGCATCGGCCCCGAACTCTGCCTCCGCCTGGCACATACCCCGCATTTCGATCGCCTGCTGGTGATCGCCGACCCGTTGACACTCCGGGCGCGCGCCGAACTGACGGGATCCGCAGTGCGGATTCGCGAGTACGACGGGAATCGCCAGGTCCGCGACGGTGAGCTACTGGTCATCCCGCAAAAACTGCCGAAACCGCGAGTCTGCGGAGTTCCCGACACGGCCAATGCAAGTGCATTGCTGGAAGGCCTGAAAGCCGGCGTTGCCGGTTGCCTGTCGGGCGAGTATGCCGCGCTGGTCACCGCACCTCTGCAAAAGAGCGTCATCAACGACGCGGGAATCGCGTTCAGCGGCCACACGGAGTTCCTGGCAGAGCTGACCGGCAGCGCCACGCCCGTAATGCTGCTGGTCGGGAAATCGATGCGCGTGGCACTGGCGACTACGCACCTGCCGCTGCGTGACGTCCCCGACGAACTGACGGAGGAGCGCCTGACCCGCGTCATCGAGGTGTTGCTGGCCGACCTGGTCCGGCTGTTCGGTATTGCGAAGCCGTCAGTCATCGTTTGCGGACTGAACCCGCACGCGGGCGAAGGCGGCCACCTTGGCAAGGAGGACACGAGCATCATCGCACCGGTGGTGAAAAGCTTTCGCGAGCGCGGCTTCGACGTGCGCGGGCCGCTGCCTGCGGACACGGCGTTCACTCCCGCAGCTGGACCCCGGGACGCTATCGTTGCGATGTATCACGACCAGGGGTTGCCGGTCCTGAAGTATGCAAGCTTCGGCGCCGCAGTGAACGTCACCCTGGGCCTGCCGATCATTCGTACGTCGGTCGATCACGGTACCGCACTCGATATCGCCGGTCGCGGCATCGCCGATGCCGGCAGCATGATTGCCGCGGTCGAGCTGGCGCTGCAACTGGCCGATCGATGACGGAAGGCCACAGGGCGCGCAAGCGTTTCGGCCAGCATTTCCTGGTCGATGGTGACATCGTCGCGCGCATCGTCGACACGATCGCGCCAGCGCAGGACGATACCCTGGTCGAGATCGGCCCCGGTCAGGGCGCCATAACCGTCGCGCTCGCGGCACGGAGTCGTGCATTGCATGTGATCGAGCTGGATCGCGACCTGGCCGCCGGACTGCGCCGGCGATTCCAGGGCGATGGCCGGGTCACGGTGCACGAAGCGGACGCACTGCGCTTCGACTTTGCCAAGCTCGGCCCCAACCTGCGCATCGCCGGTAATCTGCCGTACAACATCTCTACCCCGCTGCTTTTTCACCTGCTGGACTATCGCGCGCAGATTCGCGACATGCACTTCATGCTGCAAAAAGAGGTTGTTGACCGCATCACTGCCATCCCCGGGAGCAAGGCGTATGGCCGCCTGACCATCATGCTGGGTTGTTTCCTGCAGTCGGAACATCTGTTCGACGTCGGGCCGCAAGCGTTTCAGCCGCCGCCCAAAGTGGTCTCCTCGGTGTTGCGCATGCGGCCGCACGCAGCGGGCACGGTCGATCTCAAGGACCCGCAGCAGTTGTCCAGGCTCGTTACCCAGGCATTCAGCAAGCGGCGCAAAACCCTGCGCAATGCGCTGAAGGGGCTGATCCCCGAGGACCAGTTGAGATACTGTGGTATCGACCCCGGAGCACGGCCCGAGCAAATCGCGATCAGCGAGTGGGTGGCGTTGTCGAACCTGCCGCACAGCGACGGACGGTGATGTTGCGAGTTACCGGAAATTGCGGTCTCGCGACTTTTTCTCGGATAGAATAGCGAGGTCACGGACTGTCACGGAACGATGCTCGAATGCCGAAGAACCTGTACGAGATCAGCATAGAGGTGGCGACCGACTACGTGCAGGAACAGTCGGAGCCGAAAGCCGACCGCTATGTATTTGCCTACACCATTACCATCCTCAATCGCGGCGACATGCCGGCCAGGTTGTTGAGCAGGCACTGGGTAATTACAGATGCCAACGGCAAGGTCCAGGAGGTCAAGGGAGAAGGCGTGGTCGGCGAGCAGCCTCACCTGAACCCCGGCGAGATGTTTCGTTACTCCAGTGGCGCGGTTCTGGAAACGCCGGTGGGCGCAATGCAGGGAAGCTATCGCATGCGCGCCGACAACGGCACGCAGTTCGATGCGCCGATTCCGCCGT
>JAKEGN010000019.1 GCA_022615525.1 Woeseiaceae bacterium | reverse complement strand
CGCATCGACTGCCCGTATCCAGACGTGCTTGACCGGCGGCAGCACTTCGGGTTCGGTGAAGTTCGTCGGGCGGACCGGGCGGAACTCGAACGGCCGCTTGTCCGTGAGATAACGCCGCATCTTGTCCGGTATGCGCTCGAGAACCTCGTCGGGAACTTCGGTTGCATCCTGCAATCCCTCCGGACCCGGCACATCGGGCATTTGCGCCTGGTGCTCCAGCCCGGCCTCGGGTGCCTGGAACGAAGTGGCGAGAACGAGTATCGGGCGGCCGTGCTGGATGGCCGCGACGCGGCGCACCGAGAAGCTTCCGCCGTCCCTTGCGCGATCGACCTCGTAGATGATCGGCGCATTCATGTCGCCGCGGCGAAGGAAATAAGCGTGCAGGGAATGCGCGCGCCGGTCCTCGACCGTCAGGTGCGCGGCTGACAGGGCCTGGCCCAGCACCTGCCCGCCGAAAACCTGCGCGGAACCGATGTCCCTGCTCTGCCCACGAAAAATATTGTCCTCGATGCGCTCCAGCCGCAACAGCGCGATCAGGTCCTGAAGTACGGGATTCATTGCCGCGCTCAGTTCGAAGCAATGCCGCCGTCGGCGCGGATTCCCGCTCCGCTGACGAACACGGAATCGTCGGTCGCGAGGAACAGGGCCACCTTGGCGATGTCGACCGGCTCGCCGAGTCTCTTTGACGCCGACATGCGAATACAGTGATCGCGAAGTTCCCGGTCGGCGGAAAACACGCGGCGGCTGACCGGTGTCATGACCGCACCGGGCTGAATGAAGTTCGCGGTAATGCCCAACTCGCCACAGCGCATGGCGAGCGACTGCATCAGGTTGTGCAGGGTCCGTTCGCTGTTGCGGTAGGCCTGCTCGCCATCCCTGCCAAAGACGCTGCGCAGGCAACCGATGGCGATCAAGCGGCCGGCCGGGCTCTTCTGCAGCAGGGGTATCGCGGCGTCCAGCACGCCGGACAACCTCGACATCATACCGGCCTGCAATGACTCGATGGCCGCCGCGTCCGAATCTGCTATCGGCGACTCGCCATGCCAGTCGAAATTGGCCACCACGATGTCGAGTCCGGCCAGCACGCTCTTGGCAGACGTGATCAATTGCTTTGGAAAATCCGCGGCACGCAGATCCAGCGCCACGCCGGTTACCCCGCCGAGTTTG
Source organism: Woeseiaceae bacterium (assembly GCA_022615525.1). Taxonomy (GTDB): domain Bacteria; phylum Pseudomonadota; class Gammaproteobacteria; order Steroidobacterales; family Woeseiaceae; genus JAKEGN01. The sequence goes on along the minus strand of JAKEGN010000019.1, from coordinate 2,888 downwards.
CGGAAATGGGTTTCGATGCCGCTCGCCATTGCATCGATTGCAAGGACTTGCGCTCCCTGTTTGACGAACGTGCGCACGATTGCCTCGCCAATGCCGGATACGGCATCTGTGACGATTGCTTTCAGGCCGAACAGGCGCAAGGCATCAGGCATGGAGTTTCCTTATCAGGTCAATTGCAATCAGCGAATTTCAGGGGGCAGGACGCATTGCAAGCCAACGCAATGTCGCCGCGAATGATACCGGGCGGCTCCCTGAATCAAAAGTCTGCCGGTGAATTCGGCAGGCTGTAGTCGGCGAATTGCCGGCGCAGGTCGATTTTCTTGACCTTGCCGGTCGCCGTATGCGGAATGCTTTCGACGAATACCACGTCGTCCGGCAGCCACCACTTCGCGATCTTGCCGTCGAACCAGGCCAGCATCTCGTCCCGCTCGAGCTCCTTGTCCGCCGCCTTGACGACCACGAGCAGTGGCCGCTCGGTCCACTTCGCATGCGGCACACCTATGACGGCGGCCTCGGCAACGGCCGGATGACCCATGGCGATGTTTTCCACCTGTATCGAACTGATCCATTCGCCGCCCGACTTGATCACATCCTTCGTCCTGTCGGTGATTGCGAGGTATCCCTCCGGGTCGATGGTGGCAACGTCGCCGGTATCGAACCAGCCGTCTTTCGTGTGCGCGCCGGCTGCACCTTTCAATTTGAAATAGTCGCTACAGATCCAGGGCCCGCGCACCTGCAGCGCGCCGTACGCCTTGCCATCCCACGGAAGTTCATTCTGTTCGTCATCTACGATGCGCAGCTCGACGCCATATATGCCGCGACCGGCCTTGGTCTGCAGGCGCAATATGTCGTCAGCAGGCCATTTCTCCATCCCGGCCTTCGGCGAATTCAGGGTGCCGAGCGGACTCATTTCCGTCATGCCCCAGCCCTGGTGCACGACGACGTCGTGGCGGTCACGAAAGGCGCGAATCATCGCCTCCGGGACGGCCGCGCCACCGATGACCGTGCGCTGAAGTTTGTTCAGACGTTGGCCTGTCCTGTCCGCATATTGCAGCAACGCCATCCAGACGGTCGGTACGCCCAGTGAGATCGTCACGTCCTCGCCTTCCATCAACGCGAACAGCGTTTCACCATCGCCCATCTTCGGGCCGGGAAAGACCAGCTTGGCACCGACCATCAACGCCGAATACGGTATGCCCCAGGCGTTCACGTGAAACAGCGGAACGACGGGCAGCACGCAATCCCGGCTGGAAAGATTGAGCACGTCAGGCGCGATGCCTGCGTACGCGTGCAGGACGGTGGATCGATGATTGTAGAGCACGCCTTTCGGGTCTCCGGTAGTGCCCGAGGTGTAGCAGAGTGCTACGGCGTCTTTCTCATCCAGCAGTGGCCAGTCGTAGGCATCGCTTTCAGCGGCGATGAAGGACTCGTACGAGACCGCATTCTTCAGCGCTGTCGCGGGCATGTGCTGGTCGTCGGTCAGCACGACGTAGCGCTCGATGCAGCCGATCTTGTCCGCGATCTTTTCCAGCAGGGGCAGGAACAGCGGATCCGTGAGGAGGATCCGGTCGCCGGCATGGTTGATGATGAACACGATCTGTTCGACGAACAGCCTCGGGTTGATCGTATGGCAGACGTAGCCGGCACCGCCGATGGCGTAATGCGCCTCGAGGTGGCGATAGTCGTTCCAGGCGAGGGTCGCAACCCGATCGCCGCGACTGAGCCCGTAACTGTCCAGGGCGTTGGCGAGCTGGCGGCTGCGGCGGCACAGGTCGGCGTAGCGGTAACGGTGGCGGGGGTTGTCCGCAGTCACCGAAACGATCTCGCGGTTGCCGTGGTTGCGCTCCGCGTGACGCAGGATCGAGGAAATCACGAGCGGTGTGTCCATCATGAGTCCGTGCATTGGCGTTCCTTCGGCTCCGGTCCGGGGACAGTAGCCCAATTTAACAGAACCGTCGCAACGGGCTGCAAGACCCCGGGTCCTGCGCCTGGCGGGCCACCGGCCATGCTTAAGGCACTACAGCCGATTACCGACGCAGGTAAGCGATTCTGCGGCGATTTCGTCCGGCGCTACTGCCTGGCAATGACTAAATGGTGATATTCTTTAGCGCTGGGATGCCGGCCTGGTACGAACGCCAAACACATAAGCCGGACCGGATCAATGCAAGTGGCCTCGCGGACTTCAGGGCTGTAACCTGTGTCAGCGACGCGGGTCAGTAAACACACTGGGGGAATCCAATGGCCAATTCGAATCGGCTGTCCAAATCGGGTATTTCGGCAACTTGTAACGCAGCTCTGGCGGTGATCGGGCTGGCCCTTGTAGCACCTCCGGCTCTTGCGCAGGACGAACCTGTGGTGATCGAAGAGATCATCGTCATGGCGCAGAAGCGTGAACAGACCTTGCAGGAGGTACCGGTCGCCGTATCGGTCATCGATGCGCAGACGCTGCAGCAGTCGCAGGTACTCGACATGAAGGACCTGCAGTTCATCGTGCCATCATTGCGTGTAACACAGCTGCAGACGACCGGAAACACCAACTTCGTCATCCGTGGTTTCGGCAACGGCGCGAACAATGCCGGCATCGAGCCCTCGGTCGGCGTGTTTGTCGACGGCGTCTACCGCTCGCGATCGGCATCCGCCCTCTCCGACCTGCCGAACCTCGAACGCATCGAGGTACTGCGCGGCCCTCAAAGCACACTGTTCGGCAAGAATGCATCCGCCGGCATCATCAATATCGTTACAGCGAAACCGGACCTCGACAGTTTCGGCGGCTCGACAACACTGACGGTGGGTGATTACAACCAGGTGCTTGTGAAAGCCGATATCAGCGGTCCACTGACCGACACCATGGCATTCAGCCTGTCCGGCAGCGTCAACAGCCGAGACGG
>JAKEGN010000149.1 GCA_022615525.1 Woeseiaceae bacterium | reverse complement strand
TTTCGCGCAACGCCCTGCAGTTCCGCGGGGAAGACGTCCGACAATGCGCCGCGCTTGCCCTCCTCTACTTCGCCGATCTCTTTTTCTATCTGTCGCAGCGGCCGCAGCAGCCCACGCATCACCAGCGAGATGGAAAACAGCATGATGATCGCGACCGCCGCGAACCAGCCGAACAACTGTCCGCGGAAACGCGCCAGCTGCGCGTTGTAGGAGTCGAGGCTTTCGGCGACGCTGAAGGTGTAGGGCCTGAGCTCTCCGTTGGCCAGTTCCCATTCCACGGAGAGGCTCAGAGCCATTAACGGCGTGCCGTCATCGAGCATTACTCGCGAGAATCGATGCTGACCCGACGCCGGGCGTTCCCCGTAAGGCAGGTCGAGCCCCAGCGCCGACTGCGACTTCCAGACCGGCTCTCCGCTGTCATCTCGAAGTTCGCCGTAGAGGCCGGAGTCGACGCTGGAAAAGCGCGGCTCCGGAAGGTCGGGCGGCATCTGCAATTCGCCGTAAATGTTCGGCTCGGCCGCCGCCAGGAGAGACATCAGCTGGCCATCGAGAATATCCTGCTGCGCCTGCTCGCCTGCCTTGCGAAAAGCGATATCAAGCACAACGATCGTAACGCTGAAGAAAAACAGCAGGAGCAGGCTGACGGAAATCAGCAAGCGGGAACTGAGCGACGACATGCGGCGGGTTTACTCCCGCTGGTTTCTTTCGAGCGCGAAGCGATAGCCGCGGCCGCGGAGAGTCTCGATAGGTTTCAGGGTATTGTCCGGATCGATTTTCTTGCGCAGCCTGCCGATAAAGACCTCTATAACGTTGCTGTCCCGCTCGAAATCCTGATCGTAGAGGCGATCCGTCAAGTCGGACTTCGATATGACCTGTCCCGCGCGCATCATCAGGTGCTCGATGATGCGGTACTCGTAACTTGTCAGTTCAATCGCGGTACCGTTCACCTTGAGTTCCTGGCGCGCGGTATCGAGCGCTACCGGGCCGGCGTGCAGCACCGACGACGCCCAGCCGCCGCTGCGGCGCAGCAGCGCATTCACGCGCGCCGAGACTTCTTCGATGTGGAATGGCTTGACCACGTAGTCGTCCGCACCGGCGCTTAAGCCATCGACCTTGTCCTGCCACCGGTCGCGCGCTGTAAGAATCAGTATGGGGTAGGTCTTCCCTTTGCTGCGCAGCTCGCGGATGACGTCGATCCCCGACATCTGCGGCAGCCCGAGGTCGACTATCGCCAGGTCGACCGGGTACTCGAGGCCGAAGTACAGCCCTTCCTTGCCGTCGCCAGCCTGCTCGATCGCAAATCCGGCTGCCTCGAGCTGGCCACAGAGCGATTCGCGTAGCGTGCGGTCGTCTTCGATTACGAGGAGGCGCATGCGGATGCGGGGTCTAGCTCTTGCTCTTGCCGAGGTTGCGGCCCGCCACCGTGACCGTCTTGACCTTGCCGTCCTCTTGCAGGACCTTGATGTAATGAACCTCGCGGTTGCCACTGACCCGGGTCTCGGCACTCACGATCCGGCCGTTGTATTGCCGCCGAACCTGTTCGACCGCCTGGTCGAGGGTCAGGCCACCGCCCTGGGCGAGCATGCGGGACTCGCTACCCGCCGGCGCAGATTCGGCATTGATCGCCGGCACCGCACACAGCAGCAGGCTGGCAAGCAAAGGAACTACAGTCAGTTTCATCGGCGCAGAGTCAGTGAGGACATACGATAGCTGAAGTTTGGTGCGTCGACGGGCCGATTGCAACGAAGCCTGTCACAAGCGGCCCGCCTGGCACCTTCATTCTTCAGGCTGCGGGCTGCACGTCAACCCGGATACGCAAGCGCTGACCCGGGTCGTACGGCATGTCGGTCGCGTACTTGCGCCCGTTGTAGGTGTAGATAACGCGGTAGCCGTCAATGCGCTGTTCCTCACGGGACTGGTAGCGCGTGTCGCAACGGCGTACCGGTCGCGAGTATTCCACCGACCGGTAGCCCGCGTTGGCGCGAACGGCAGCGTTGTTGCCGATCGCGGCACCCAGGATGCTGCCGACCGCGGTAGCAGCATCGTTGCCGCGGCCGCTGCCGAACTGGTGACCGACAACACCGCCGACTATCGCACCGAAAAGTGTGCTCCCGGCGATTCCCGGCGGGCGGTGATCGACGGTGTAGTACTCGACGTCGTCCCAGCACTCCTTGACCGGGGTGGTCACCGTCACGTAGCGATAGTTGGGCTCGGCGCTCAGTACCCGTGCGTAATCGTAGACGCCCGCGGATCTGCCCCTGTGATAACCGTCGTCGGCATTGGCCGGCACGGCGCTTGCCATCACAAGAATGAGCGCGGCCGCTATGGTCAGTTTGCAGGGCTTGATGTTCATGGTCCTTCTCCCTTCCTGTCATCGGCCCGGATCCAGCTCCGGGCCTGGGAGAGAGAATAGGGTCAGCGCAATGAACCCCGGCTGAACAATAAGGCTTCAGTTTCGCCTCTAATCTGAATGCCGCATGAACGGTTCAGGCGAGTTGATCGATGTCTTCTTTGGCGCGCTGCCAGTGCGCTTCCAGGGACAGGGGATCGAGTTCGGCCATTTGCGTACCCGATGCCGCCAGCTGCTTTTCCATGTGCTGGAACCGGCGCTCGAACTTGCGGTTTGCACTCTGCAGCGACTGCTCCGCATCGACCCCGAGATGCCGCGCGAGATTTACCAGCGTAAACAGGAGATCGCCGAATTCCTCGCTGACACGCGCTGCTGAGCCGTCCGTCTCCGCCTGCTGCAACTCCGCCATTTCCTCGTCGACCTTGGCGCGTACCCCCGAACTGTCCGGCCAGTCGAAACCGCAGCGCGCAGCCCGTTTGCCGAGTTTCTCCGCACGCTTCAACGCCGGCAGCGCCCGCGCCACACCATCCAGGGCGCTCACTGAAGTGTCGGCTGCTCCCGCCTGGCGTTCCCCGTCCTTGATGCGTTCCCAGCTTGCCTCGTCCATGCCGGCCCGTCGCTGCTGCTCGTCGCCGAATACGTGCGGGTGCCTTCTCCACATCTTGTCGACTATGGCTGCGGCAACCCCCTCGAAATCGAAAGCGGCCCGTTCTTCGGCCATGCGCGCATGAAAGACCACCTGGAACAGCAGGTCGCCCAGTTCGTCCTTGAGCGCCGACAGGTCGTCCCGGGCGATGGCGTCCGCGACCTCGTAAGCTTCCTCGACGGTATACGGGGCGATGCTCGCGAAGTCCTGTTGTAGGTCCCAGGGGCAGCCGTTCACGGGATGCCGCAGCGTTGCCATTATTTCAAGCAGTTTCTCAATATTCTTCATTAGCTACTGTTTTTACTAAGTAAGTATCTCACGCAACATCTCCAGGATATTGGCTGTCGCACCCCAGACCCGTCGTTCGCCGTAGTGGAATTCGGGCACCGGAAGGCGGTAGCCGTCGAGCTCCCTTTCGGTCATCCGCAAGTTGGCCACGTCAAGCAGGAAGTCCAGCGGTACCTCGAATACCAGCTCGACCTCGCGAGGATCTATGTCGAGCCGGTAGCCACCAGCCACGAGACCGATGACCGGGGTGACGGCGTAACCTGAAACCGTGGGTGAGGTCTGGAGAAAGCCGACTACATCCACCAGCTGCGGCGCAATGCCGATTTCCTCGTGGGTCTCCCGCAATGCGGTGGCCTGCACGTCCGCGTCCCCGGGTTCCATGCGCCCGCCCGGGAAACTCACCTGCCCGGGGTGCTGCGACAGGCCGGCAGCGCGCTG
>JAKEGN010000148.1 GCA_022615525.1 Woeseiaceae bacterium | reverse complement strand
CGCCCCAGCAACAGCTGGCTCTGGCATGATCAGTTTATGGGACAGCAGTGATCCGGCACCTTTTTTTCGGCCTCCCCCCGACTGCCGTGCCCTGCTCAGTCGCTAAATAAACCTGACACCTTTTTCTGCGCGACGTTGAAAAGGGCAGGACAGCCATTTTTTAACAGCCTGTTAGAATGCGCGGCAGCTATTGCCGCAGGCCTGATCGACCATGCTGGACACCGCGATCCTCGCATTTACCACCCTGTTTGCCACGATAGGCCCACTGGATGTCGCGGCGATGTTTGCGGTGCTCACCGCCAAGGACACGCCGACGCTGCGCATGCGCACGGCGTTGCGCAGCACCCTGGTAGCCACCGTCATACTTTTGCTGTTTGCGCTGCTCGGCGAAATCATACTGCGCAGCCTCGGTATCTCGCTGGCGGCATTGCGCATCGGCGGCGGTATCCTGCTCCTGTTGATCGGTATCGAGATGGCTTTCGCCATTTCCTCCGGGGCGACCACGACCACGGAGGCGGAAACCCAGGAAGCGGCAACACGCCAGGACATCGCCGTATTTCCGCTCGCTACGCCGCTTATCGCCGGCCCGGGGGCGATGGGCGCGATCATCCTGCTGATGGCCGGCACCGACGGCGTATTCCTGCTGCAGGTTGCGGTCATCGCGACCCTGCTGCTGATGTTGCTGATTACACTGGCGAGCATGCTGCTGGCCACCCACATCTACCGTGTTCTCGGTGTCACCGGCATGCACGTGATCTCGCGGGTGATGGGCGTGCTGCTGTCCGCACTCGCGGTGCAATTCATCCTCGATGGCATCCAACAGAGTGGCCTGCTTGGCAGCTGAGCGCGCACAGGACATCGCCGTGCCCACGGACAGCTTCGCCAATGTCGGGCAGATGTTGCGCCAGCTTCGGCCCGTGCAACCGGTTTACTGCATTTACCCGAAGCGTTACAAAGCGTCGACCGCGTCGTTCGTCGGGGGATTCCCGGGCCGTGTGCTGTATGCCGTAAAAGCCAATGACGATCCGCGAATACTCAGCCTGCTGTACGAATCGGGCATCCGGCATTTCGATTGCGCGTCCCTGCCGGAGGTATCGCGCGTGGCCGGGCTGTTTCCGGACGCAAGCTGTTATTTCATGATCCCGGTGCGCCTGCGGGGCGCGGCCGCGGCGGCGCAGCGACAATACGGAGTGCGGCATTTCGTCATCGATCACGATGCCGGCCTGGAAACGCTGGCCCGGGAGATCGATCTGCCGGGCTCGGTGATTTTTGCCCGCATGGCCGTGCACCACAAATCCGCGGTGTCCGATCTGTCGGCGAAGTTCGGCGCTGCGCCGGCGCTGATTCCATCGCTGATCGAGTCCATCGCGGCGTGCGGCGCCGAACCGGCCCTGGCTTTCAATGTCGGCTCGTCCGTCACGGACCCCGACGCCTACCGCTACGCAATCGGTGTTGCGGCGGGGGTCCTCGAGACTTTGCCGCGGAAGCTCCGGCTGGTCGACATCGGCGGTGGTTTTGCGATGCCGTACCCCGGTTTCCCGGTGCCGCCGCTCGCCGAATATTTTGCCGCGGTGCGAGATGCGATGACCGCGCTGCCGTTGAGCGAGAATGGCGAAATTCTTTGCGAGCCGGGCCGGGCGCTGGCAGCTCCCGGCCTGACGGCCGTCGTCGAGGTGCTGATGCGCAAGGACGATCGATTGTTCCTCAATGACGGCATCTACGGAATCTTCTGGGAATTGAATCTGAAGGGTCATGACCGTTACCCGGCCATAGCGTATCGCGACGGCCGGCCGCTGTATGGTAGCCAAAGGGATTTTCGCCTGTACGGCCCGACCTGCGACAATATCGACGTATTGCCCGGTGCGGTCGGCCTTCCGGCAGACATCCGCGCCGGGGATTACATCGAATTCAGCGGCATCGGCGCCTACAGCCTGAGTGGCCGTACCAGCTTCAACGGCCACTACAGTGACACCGTCGTGACCATCGAAGCGGATTGAGAGGGTGGAGTAGGGATGGCGCAGATCAGCTGGCAGGACTTCGAGAAAGTCGAATTGTGCATCGGGACGATAGTCAGCGCGGAGCGGTTTCCGGAGGCGCGCAAACCGGCTTACAAACTCAAGGTCGATTTCGGTGAAAGGATCGGCGTGCGCCGTTCATCGGCGCAGATAACGGATCATTACGCAATCGATGAATTGCCGGGAAAACAGGTCATTGCAGTGGTCAATTTTCCCGCGAAGCAGATCGGGCCGTTCATGTCGGAATGCCTGGTGACCGGATTCGTGCAGCCGGACGGCAGCGTGATCCTGGCAGTGCCGGACAAACCGGCGGTCAATGGGCAGCGACTTGCCTGAGAGGATCCATGGGCAAATACGCAGCAACGATTTCCTGGGCACGCGGCACCAGTCCGTTCGTCGACGGAGACTACACGCGTGCACACCTCTGGTCCTTCGATGGCGGACTCACGGTGCCCGCATCGTCGTCGCCGCAGATCGTGCCCTTGCCGCACTCGAAGCCGGAAAATCTCGATCCCGAAGAAGCTTTCGTCGCATCGCTGTCCAGTTGTCACATGCTGTTCTTCCTGTCGATTGCGGCAGGGAAGGGATTCCGCGTCGACAGCTACCGGGATGCCGCCATCGGTTATCTCGAGAAGGACGAGGTGGGCAGGCTCGCCATGACGCGCGTGATCCTTCGGCCGGAGGCGACTTATTCCGGCAGCAAGATACCGACCAGGCGGGACATCGAGGGTATACACCACGAAGCGCACGACAGGTGCTTTGTCGCCAACTCGGTCAGGACGCGCATCATGACGGATATCGTTGCCTGAGGGCCCCATGGCGGACAAATCGACGAACTGGACGGAATTGCGCGAGTTTCGCGCCGTCGACCTGACCCAGTCCTTCGTCCTGTCCTGGGAGACTGACGGCGGGTCGTTGCACATTGACCTCGATCTCTGTCTCAGCCCGGAGCATGCATTTTACGAACGCCCGCGACCCAAGGAACGGGCGTGCTACCGGCCGGCGGTGCTGGAGTTCCCGTATTGCTCCCGTCTCGAAACGACGGCTGTGCCGGGAGACGCCGATGCGGTATCGGCGATAGCCGCCGGACTCGGCGGCGGCAAGATCACCGGCCTGCGCCTGGTCGATGAGGGGCGCTACGAAATGTCCGGAGCGTTCGGCAGGGTAGAGATTCATGCCGAAAGGCCTATCCTGAGGCTGAGAGAATCGAGCACCTGAAACCGGGAGGCGGCACGTGGACGGCGAAAACAGGATCGACTACATAGAAATGCCGGCGAAGGATCCGCGCAAAGCGTGGACCTTTTTCGAAAGCCTGTTCGGCTGGAAGTTCGAGGACTACGGGCCGGATTACTGCAGCTTCAACGACGGCCGCCTCGCAGGCGGGTTCTACCGCGCCGATACCGCGGCATCGGTACGGTCCGGCGCGCCGCTGGTGGTCTTCTACAGGAAGGACCTTGGCCGTGCCGTGGAGCAGGTGCGGGCGCTCGGCGGCGCCATTACGAAGGAAATCTTTTCGTTTCCCGGCGGCAGCCGTTTCCACTTCACCGACCCTAACGGCAACGAGTTCGCCATCTGGTCCGATCAGTCGAAGTGACAGGGCGTCCAGCCGCGACTGCAGAACAACGATAACGAGGAGCGAGACGCGATGCACGTAGAAGTCAAACATCCCTGTGTCCAGCACAAGCTGTCACTCATTCGCGACCAGGACACCGGGCACAAGAAGTTTCGCGAACTGGCAACAGAAATCACGATGTTCCTCTGTTACGAGGCATTGAAGAATGTCACGCTGAAGAAGGTCGAGGTGCAGACGCCGGTCGCTACAGCGCAATGCCAGATGATCGATGAAGACATCGTCGTGGTACCGGTATTGCGGGCAGGCATCGGCATGCTGGACGGGATACTCGGCCTGGTGCCGACGGCGCGCGTAGGGTTTGTCGGCATTTATCGCGACGAAAAGACCAAGTTGCCGGTTACCTATTACCACCGCCTGCCGCCGCAGACCGAAGGCGGATTGTGCATCGTCATCGACCCGATGCTGGCAACCGGCGGCTCGACCGTGGCAACACTCGACATGCTGAAAGCCGGCGGCGCGGCCACGATCATCGTAGTCTGCATCGTGACCTGTCCGGAAGGCCTGAAGAAAGTGCGCGATGCGCATCCGGACGTAACGGTGTACACGGCAGCGATCGACGATCACCTGAACGAGCGCAAGTATATCGTGCCCGGCCTTGGAGACGCCGGTGACAGGCTGTACGGAACGAGTTGAGGTGTGCCTGTGGCCGAGCTGAAAACGAAAAAGACCGATGCCAGTGTCAAGGCATTTCTCGGGACGATCGCCGACCCGAAAAAGCGCAGCGACTGCGAGGCGGTGTGCCGCATGATGCGTGCCGCAACCGGCAGCCCGGCCCGGATGTGGGGCACGAGTATCATCGGCTTCGGCAGCTACGAATATCGGTATGACAGCGGCCGCAGCGGGAGCTGGATGCTCTGCGGCGTGGCCCCCCGCAAGCAGAACCTGACGATCTACATAATGTCCGGCTTCTCGAAATTTGCTGCCCGCATGAAGAGGCTTGGGAAGTACAAGACTGGCAAGAGCTGCCTGTACGTCAAGTCGCTCGAGGATATCGACCGGAAGGAACTGCAGGCCCTGATCGAGGATTCCGTGAAGTACATGAGGGCCAAGTACACTTCGGAATAGGGCTGTCGCATTGAATTTTTTGTCGCGCCTGCTTCGCGGCCACGGGTAGAATGGGGGCAGGCTGCAGCCACGGAGGCCGCGCTGGCCACGGCTGGAGAGAAGCATGATCGACGAGACGATCAATCCGAGATTCGAGGGCGCGACGCTTGTCATCGAAACCAGCGACGAGACCGAAGTCTACGATTCGCAGTTCCTGGTGGCTGCACTGCTCGTTTACGTTGCCAAGGGCGACGGCTCCATCTCCTCTTCGGAAACCGCGGAAATGCTGAAGGGAGTCGGCCGGCATTTTCACCTCGAAAGCGCCCAGTCCCTGGAGCTGCTGAACCGGGCGCTGACGAATCTTGCCGACAATCCGGACCTCGAGGGTTTGCTGAGGGACTTGAGCGGTGTGCTGACGCGCGATGACAAACGGGAAATCGCCCTGATGATGCTGAAGGTCGCCGCGGCAGACGGTCGCAGGGACGCGGAGGAAATGGAAAAACTGCACGTTGCGGCCGAGATCATCGATATTCCGCCGGACGTACTGCACCAGGCGTTCGATGACTATTTCGCCGAGAACATGACCTGAGACGGGCATGCGCAGCAGGATATACAAGACAGTGGTACTGCCCGCGGCGGCTGCCGATCTGTACCACATGTACATGGATCCGGTCGCGCACAGCGAACTGACCGGCGCGCCGGCGAAGATCAGCGAAGAAGCCGGCTCCGCGTTCGAAGCTTTCGGCGGACTGCTCAAGGGGCGGACGCTGCAGGTCGTGAAACCTCGCCTGATCGTCCAGTCCTGGCGCTCAGTGAACTTCGCGGACGCGGATCCGGACTCGACCCTGATCATCCTGTTCGCCGAGGAGGATGCCAAGGCCGGGCGCATCGACCTGATACACCTCGATGTGCCCGAGAGCGACTTCCAGGGTGTATCGGGCGGTTGGGATTCGCGCTATTTCGCGCCGTGGCTCAAGTATTTGCAGGCCAGGTAGCGAGCCATTTCCATGCAATTTCGCCGATTTCCTGTTGCACAACGCGCCCGCAGGCGTGACAATACGGGCCCAAAGTTTTCGACCGTCATCGACAGCGCCATGCGCTGATTTTTTTTGCCGTTCGGGGACACGTTTATCCGGCGCAAGCCGGATGTTTCAATTGCCAGGTTTTCTGGTCAGAGCTATCAAGAGAAGATTATGTCAGAGCAAGTAGAAGGCACCGTTAAATGGTTCAACGATGAGAAGGGTTTTGGTTTCATCGAACGAGATGGCGGTAAGGATGTTTTTGTTCATTTCAGTGCAATTAATGCCAGCGGTCGCAAAACCTTGCGCGAAGGCCAAAAGGTAATGATGACTGTGAGCCAGGGCGAGAAAGGCCCACAGGCAGAGAACGTAACACCGATGTAACGAACCTGGTGCCGCCGTCCCGTCGTTCACACGACGGAACGGCAGCCGCCAGGGTGATCGCAGGCCCGACGCGGGGCTCCAGGGCCACGCGTCGGGCCTTTTCATTTGTGGAGCGTGAATGTGAAAACGACGATACGAGCATTTCTCAAACTCGAATCGGCCGGCGGGATCGCGCTGGTGCTGGCGGCCGCATTGGCAATGGTCGTGGCAAATTCGCCCGCGCAGCGCTGGTATGCCCTGCTGCTCGATGTGCCGGTCGAGGTTCGCATCGGTGCACTGTATGTCGCAAAACCGCTGATCCTTTGGATCAACGACGATGGCCTGATGGCCATCTTCTTCTTTCTCGTCGGGCTGGAACTGAAACGGGAATTTCTCGATGGTGAGCTGTCACGGCCGGCCAACATTCTGCTGCCCGTCCTGGGTGCCGTCGGCGGTATTGTTTTTCCGGTCGGCGTCTGCCTGCTGCTGAACCACGGCGACACCACGGCCATGGACGGATGGGCGATCCCCGCGGCAACCGATATCGCTTTTGCCCTCGGGATACTCATGCTGCTCGGCAATCGTGTGCCAACCTCACTGAAGATATTCCTGGTATCACTGGCAATCTTCGATGACCTTGCGGCGATATTGATAATCGCGTTCTTTTTTTGCTGGGCGGCCATCAGGCTTGGCATCGCCAGCCTGCCGAAGGGCGCAAACTGGGCGAGCCTGTACGGAGTTGCGGTGCTCTGCGGCGTGGGATTCACGATGAGCCTGTTTGTTGCGTCGCTGGCGTTCGAGGGCAGCGGCACCGACATGCACACGGTGTTCGACGAGCGCCTCGGAATAATCGCCGGCTCGCTGGCATCCGGGATACTCGGCTACCTGGTACTCCGCCGGGCGCTTCCCGAGTCACCTGCTGCCGATTGATCACGGAGCATTGCTATATTGCCTTACGGATTCCACGGGCTGATCTGGCAGTACAATGCCCATTCCGGATCCGTTCATGCACTGAATAAGCGAGGAGGCGTCATGCACAAGAGCAAGCTGGCCGGTTTCATCATTGATTGCCAAACCGATGATCTCGATGCGGCCACGGAATTCTGGAGTGCGGCGCTCGGGGCACCGCCGAAAAAGAAAGAAGGCAAGTACGTGACGCTGCAAACCGCACCCGGCGAGCCATATGTCGAAGTGCAATCGGTTAGCCATCCGAGCCGGGTTCACATCGATATCGAATCGGACAACATCGAGGCTGAAGTGAAGAGGCTGATCGGCCTCGGCGCAAAGGAAGTCGCGCGCATCCGGGACTGGGTCGTGCTCGAGGCGCCGACCGGGCAGCGCTTCTGCGTGGTGAAGGTCCAGGGAAAGGATTTCGACAAGAAGGCCAATGTCTGGAAAGACAGGTAGCTGTCAGTCTGGGCACGCACGTGCCTGCCGTTGCCGTCCCGTCTCAGGAGCGGTCTTCGAGGCGAGAGCGCTGGAACTCCTGCGATCGATCGTCCAGTTCCGCCCAGCGCCGCATGGATTGGTCGATTTGTTCCTGGGTGAACTGCAACTCGTCGAGTATCGGCCGAACGAGGTCATGCGACTGGGAATAGAAATGCGGCTGTGAGATCTGCTCCTGTATGGAGTTCAGGCGTTTTTCCAGAGCCTCGATCGTTGCCGGCAATGCTTCGAGTTCGCGCTGCTCCCTGAATCCCAGCTTCTTCACGCGTGCTGTCACCCGGTCGAGCGGGCTCGAGGTGCCCGGCGCCACGTTCGTTCCCGGGCTGTCGACCTCGGCGAGCGCGTGACCCTGGCGCAGCCAGTCGCTGTAGCCGCCGACGTACTCCTGGACGTGGCCCTCGGCCTCGAAGACCAGCACGCTGGTCACGACATTGTCGAGGAACTCGCGGTCGTGACTGACCACGATCAGCGTTCCGTCGAAGCCGGTCAGTTTGTCTTCCAGTACCTCCAGCGTTTCCATGTCGAGGTCATTGGTTGGTTCGTCGAGCACCAGGAGGTTGGCCGGACGCGTGAACAGTTTCGCCAGGATGACGCGATTGCGTTCACCGCCCGAGAGCGACTTGACCGGCGTCTGCGAGCGCTTCGGGCTGAACAGGAATCCTTTCAGGTAACCGACGACGTGCCGGTCCTTGCCGCCCAGACGGATGTACGTGCGGCCTTCGCCGACATTTTCCGCCACCGACTTTTCAGGATCGAGCGATTCGCGCAGCTGGTCAAAGTAGCCGACTTCGATGTTGGTGCCGTGCTTGACGGTACCGGTCTGCGGTTGCAGGTCGCCGAGCAGCAGCCGCAACAGGGTCGTCTTGCCGACACCATTGTTGCCGAGTATGCCGATGCGGTCCCCGCGCATGATTTTCGTCGAGAAATTCGCGATCAGCGGTTTGCCGTCAAAACTGTAACCGACGTTCCTCGCACGGATCACCTTTCGTCCCGATTGCTCCGCAGCCTCGATGTGTATCCTTGCAGTGCCGTCCTGTTTTATCCGCTTCGCGCGTTCCTCGCGCATCCTGATGAGCGCACGCGCGCGGCCTTCGTTGCGTGTGCGCCGGGCCTTGATGCCCTGGCGAATCCAGATTTCCTCCTGCTCGAGTTTCTTGTCGAACAAGGCGTGCTCGCGCGATTCGTCTTCCAGCGCCTTTTCCTTGCGCAGTTGGTAATTCTTGTAGTCGCCGGGCCAGCTCGTCAATTTGCCGCGATCGATTTCGACGATGCGCGTTGCGAGCTTTTGCAGGAACGCACGGTCGTGGGTGATGAACAGCACGGAACCCGCGTGCGAATACACGACGTCCTCCAGCCAGCGGATGGTGGCGATGTCCAGGTGGTTGGTCGGCTCATCCAGCAACAGCAGGTCCGGCTTCTGCACCAGCGCCCGGGCAAGTGCAACCCGCCGACGCCAGCCGCCGGAAAGTTCGCTCATTTTTTTCTCGGCCGGCAGATTGAGTTCGGTAACGGTCGTCTCGACACGCTGTTCGAGGTTCCAGCCGCCGTGCGCGTCGATCTGCCGGTGCAGCAGTTCCAGGTCCAGCAGCCCCTGCCGGTCCAGCGTCTCGTTCGCACGGTGCTGGTACTCGTCGAGCAGGTCCTGGATGCCGGCAAGCCCGGACCGGACCACTTCGAACACCTTCTGGTCCATGGCATCCGGCAGTGACTGCGCAAGCTGGCTGACGATGAGCCCCGACTGGCGAATGACGTCGCCGTGGTCCGGTTCGATCTCGCCGCTGATCAGTTTGAGCGTGGTCGATTTGCCGGCACCGTTACGCCCGATCAGGCAGATGCGCTCGGCCGTTTCGATCGCCAGTTCTGCGGCCGTGAGTATTTTCTGCTCGCCGAAATCCAGCGATACGTTTTCAAATCGGATGAGGGACATGGTTTGATTTCAGATGATACGCTGTCGCCGGCGAGGAGACCCAGGTTCCAGCCGCCCACAGTCCGGTACGCCCTTCTCACTCGGAAATCCTGACTCGCTCGAAGG
>JAKEGN010000147.1 GCA_022615525.1 Woeseiaceae bacterium | reverse complement strand
GGGTTCACGATACACCGCGAACTCGAGCTCTATGCGGAGGCAGGCATACCGAAAGCGGCCGTGCTGCGTATGGCCACTCTCGATTCCGCAACGCTGGTCGGCGCCGCCAACCGGACAGGATCGATAACTGCGGGAAAGGATGCGGACCTCGTACTTCTGGATGGCAACCCGCTGGAGGATATCAGTGCCGTGCGGCGGGCCCTGGCGGTGGTCAAGAGCGGATACCTGTACCGCCCGGATGATCTGTACCGCGCCGTGGGCGTCAAACCGTTCGTCGAGTCCTTGCCTTGATCCGGTGCCGGTGTTCACTTGTTTGACTTATTGTTACTGGTAAAGCCGCCGTCGTTTGCTCATCACCAATAAGTCAAACAAGTGAACACCGGCACCGTTGGGGGCATTGGGAAACCGTATCGCTACTGGCGAATGGCGCGCAGTGCGACCTGGCCGTCCGGCGACAGGACGTAGCGGTTCAGGCGCCAGTTGATCAGGAAACTGCCGGTTTCGCCCGGGTTTGCATGGACGCGTATTTCCTGCGGACGCACCCGGTATTTCAGGTGCTTGCTCAGTATGCCGGCAATACTCGGTTTCTCTGCAGCTATGACGATATCCATATTGGCCTCCTGCTCTGTGCGGCTCCCCGTGACTAGCCCTTGTCAATGCGGGTTTCCGGTAACTTCGAGTGCAGGATAGCCCCGGGCCCGTTAACCGAAGCTGAAAGATAAGTGAACCCAGCCTGAACCCCGCGCCCGCCGAATTCAGGCCGCCAGCCGTGGGCTTGCGCTGTGGAGCGAGCAGTGCTCGCGACCCCGCAAAGCTGGCACCACACCGGTATGCCCTTCTCACTCAGAAATCTTAATTCGCTCGAAGGGCATACCGGTGCATTGCCAGCCGGTAGCGCGGCGGCAGCTCAAGACAAAAAAAGGCAGCACCTTTTTTGTTGTTCAGGACTGGCGCAGGTAGTCGTCGGTCTTGTTCAGCCAGTCGTCGCGTCGCGGGGACCAGGTATCCATTTCCTCGACATCGCCGATGCACAGCGCTTCGTGCGGCACGTTGGACGGGATAACGATGACATCGCCTGGCCCGAGATCCAGGGTTTTTTCCCTGTTGGCGCCGAGCCAGAATCGCAGCACGCCGGAGATGACCTGCGTGACCTGTTCGTGCTCGTGACTGTGCAGCGGCACCCTGAAGCCGTCCTTGAAATAGATGCGTGCAATCGTCAGGCGCTCGCCGGTGACGATGCGCCGCTTCATCTGCGGATTGACGGTTTCGAGTTCGACCTGGTCCCAGGTCAGTTGCTGGAATTGCGGCTGTGCCATTGTGCTCTCCCGACAGTCGTGCCGGTCAAGCTTAACATCGCCGCAGATCAGTGGTGCAGTGCTTGTGCGCTCAGGCGGAAATTTCGTCGAAGGCCGACAGGAACTCGAGGCCCCTGCGAAGTTCGCGCCGATTGATGGTGGCGCGCGCGACGTCGTGATAATCCGCAACTACCCAGCGCACTGCATGCTGGTCGCAGTAGCCCCACAGCAGCCTGCCGATCTGCCAGACGTTGCTGCGCGTCCCGCAATGCGGGCACACGTGAATCTCGCTGCGGCGAGTCAGTGGAAACGGAATGACATTGTCGGTGTGCATCTGCATTGCGCCATCTGCCAATGACGGCGCACAAATAACGCAACGCGCAGTTCGCGGATGTGATTGATCTCACAGGGGCCTCGGCAGGGTCCGGATTCCCGCGGGAATTGAGACCTGCGTCAAGAACGCAGCAAGGTTATTTCAACTGTTGCCGGATCGCGTTACATCGGTCGTGTATTCGTCCGGCAAGGTTCGACACGGCGTCCGTGTCGCCGGTATCGACCGTGATCGTCGTCTGAATTTCCTCGTCGGACAGCGGCTCGATCAATCCGGTCTGGTGGCGCAATACCGCAAGATCGGCCTCCGACGCATCGTTGCCGCTGTGCGCCCTCGCGCGGATGCGCTGCTCCAGTTCGGCGGCCGGAGCTGTCGCCTTTACCATGAGAAAAGTAGCACCGCAGTCCGCTGCAAGTTTCCGGGCGAGCTGGCGCTGCTCGTGCCGCAGAAACGTTGCGTCGAGGATTGCATTGTGCGCGGCCTGCAAAACGGGAACCGCGCGGACTCGCATCTGAGCGTAAACCGCGACATCGGCGATTTCGGTGTAGATCCCCTGCCCGACCGGCGATCCGCTGTGCGCCGTTTCGCCGAGTCCCGCGAGATTTTTGCGCACGCGGTCCGACCGGATCCTGACGGCCGGCAGATCCGCCAGCAATCGCTCGGAGAGCCAGGTCTTGCCGGAACCCGACAACCCGTGCGTCGCGAGCAGGATCGGCCGTCGCACTTTCGTTCGCTCGGTGGCCATCTCGCAGTAACGCAGTGCTGCGTCGAGGTCCTCCCGTGCCGCGACAGAGGAATCCCGCTCGCCGGCACGGATTGCGGCTACCTTGGCGCGCACCAGGCAGCGGTACACGAAATACAGGTCCGCCACCCGCATGCTGCCGTAATCG
>JAKEGN010000146.1 GCA_022615525.1 Woeseiaceae bacterium | reverse complement strand
CCCCTGCTGAATCCGCTGCCGGTCGCGCTGGTCGTGATCCATTCGTCCGTTCCGTAAGTCAGATAGTCCACGCCACAGACATCGATCAGCTGCTCGAATGAAAAATCCTCTTCGTCGCGCAACGCTCTTGCCGTCGCTATGAGGTCGTCCTTGGCCAACGCGTAACCGAGCTCGCCGCAAATGGATGGCAGGCGCTCGACGCTTGCAGCAAAGCGGGCGTCGATACGAGAGGCCAGGGTCTCGAGCGAAATTCTCATTCTTGTTTATTCATTACCTGGCAATAGTGCTGGTGCGCCGGATTTTCTTTTGCAGTTGTATGAGCCCGTACAACAGAGCCTCTGCTGTCGGCGGGCAGCCAGGAACATAAACATCAACGGGCACGATGCGGTCGCAGCCACGGACTACCGAATACGAATAGTGGTAGTAGCCGCCGCCGTTGGCGCAGGAACCCATTGATACCACCCAGCGGGGTTCCGGCATCTGGTCATAGACCTTGCGCAATGCCGGCGCCATCTTGTTGACCAGGGTTCCGGCGACGATCATGACATCCGATTGGCGAGGACTTGGTCTGAAAATGATGCCGAAACGATCGAGATCATAGCGGGCGGCGCCGGCGTGCATCATTTCCACGGCACAACAAGCCAGTCCGAAGGTCATTGGCCACATCGAGCCGGTCCTGGCCCAATTGACGACGTTGTCGACGCTGGTAACCAGAAATCCCTTTTTTTGAAGGCTTTCCGACGGTGCGCCGGAATATCCGGGGTCGCTGATACGATCCGCCGTCGGCGCCGAATTGCTCAGTCCCACTCCAGTGCCCCTTTTTTCCATTCATAGGCGAACCCGACGACGAGCAAAGCCAGGAAAATGCCCATGGCGATGATTCCGAACGCGCCGACGACATCCAGCGAGACCGCCCACGGAAAAAGAAAGGCGATTTCCAGATCGAAGATAATAAAGAGTATGGCAACCAGGTAATAACGAACGTCAAACTTCATTCGCGAGTCTTCGAACGGTTCGAAGCCGCATTCGTAGGGCGAAAGTTTCTCGGCATCTTTTTGTCCGCGCCCGAACAAAAAGCCGAGACCCATGAGCAACAGGCCGAGACCGGTTGCAACACCGAGGAAAATAAGGACGGGCAGATAGTTTTGCAGCATGGTCAGGCAGGTCGACTTGATTTCGTGCAATCACGCGCGGATTTGCGCGACATTGTAGCAGCCCGCGACACTGCCACAACAGCCCTGACGCGCGCCATAGCGAGTCGATCAGCGTGTCGTGATCTGCCTGCAGACGCGCTGACAACGGACGCTACAGGCCGCTGGCGGACCGGATCCCGGCACACGATATTCGAGGAATCAAAAAAATTCTATGGTGCTCTGGGCGAGACTCGAACTCGCACGGCTTTCGCCACTGCCCCCTCAAGACAGCGTGTCTACCAATTCCACCACCAGAGCGACGGTATCTGCAGTCTATTGACCGGTGTCATCTGCAGGCTCTTCGACCGGCTCAGCTTCGAGTACCGGCATATCGTCAGCGGCGCCCTCCTGTTCACCTTCCTCCGGTTCGGGAAGGTCCGGAATGGCTTCGGCCGCCTCGTCGCCGGCCGGCGCTGCCTCCTCGACGGGCACAGCCGATTCGATGATGCTCGCTGGGCCGGCATCCGGTTCCTGGCTGCTCATGTAGGCGAGCACGAGGCTGCTGGCAAAAAACAGCGTTGCGAGGATAGCAGTCGTCCGCGAGAAAAAGTTGGTGGACCCACGAGCGCCGAACACCGTTCCCGATGCACCGGCACCGAAAGCTGCACCCGCCTCCGCTCCTTTTCCACGTTGCAACAGCACCAGCGCAATTATCGCCAGTGCAATCAAGGTGTGCACGATCAGTAGTGCTGTCTGAATATTGCTCATATCTTCCTCAGTCGGACGATGCCGCTGCAGCTGCAATCGCCAAGAAATCATCGGCCTTCAGGGAAGCGCCGCCTATCAACCCGCCATCGATGTCCGGCTCGGCAAAGAGCCCGCCAGCGTTGTCCCCTTTGACACTGCCGCCATACAAAATCTGCATCCTCTCGGCAATGCGGCTACTGTGCGCCTTCAGCCTGCCGCGGATATGCAGGTGCACGTCCTGAGCTTGCTGCGGGCTGGCCGTGCGCCCGGTGCCGATTGCCCATACCGGCTCGTAAGCAATCACCGCGGTCGAAAACGCATCGACCCCGGTCCGTTTGAGCACCGCCGAAAGCTGCTCATCGATGACCGTTTCGGTTTGTTTCGCTTCCCTTTCGGCGAGCGTCTCTCCGACGCACAGGATCGGCCGCAACCCGGCACCCAATGCGGCAGCAAACTTGTCCGCTACGACGGCACTCGTCTCACCCATCATGGCGCGGCGTTCCGAGTGACCGACAATGACGAACTCACAGCCAACATCCTTCAGCATCGCCGCCGACACCTCCCCGGTGTAGGCCCCGGACGCGTGTTGCGAGAGGTTCTGCGCGCCGAGTGCCACGCTACTTCCTTCCAGCAATTGGCCCAGTTCCCGGAGGTACGGGTACGGCGGGCAAATCAGGAGCCGTACCTGCGTGGCGCCAGCGCCCCAACCTTCGAGGATGCTGCGGGTCAGCTTGGTATTCACGGCGCCATAGCCGTTCATTTTCCAGTTGCCTGCGACCAGGTATCCGCGCATAGCCCACCCAGTTCTTGGTCAATTCAAAAGGCGCGCAAGGATACCGGGGCACACACGGCAAATCAACGCGGAATCCCGCCCGATGACCCCCGGCCGCCCTGATTTCAGCCGGCTGCTTTTTCGACAACGGCGGCCAGTCGCCGGGCCAGGAGCTGCACCTGCTGCTCGTTTTCGCCTTCGACCATGACCCGGATCACCGACTCGGTACCGGAGGCCCGAAGCAGCACACGTCCCGATTCGGCCAGCTCGCTTTCGGCCAGTTGCACGGCATCCCGGATGGCCGGGATGCCCTTGATATCCAGCCGCGTGCGGGTACGGACGTTCAGCAGGTTTTGCGGGTAGCGAGACATGCCCTCGACGAGTTGCGACAAGGATTTGCCGGTGCGTTTCATGACCGCGAGTACCTGTAGCGCCGCGACCAGCCCGTCGCCTGTCGTGGTCTGGTCAAGGCAGATGACGTGCCCGGACGTTTCTCCGCCGATCGTGCCGCCGGTAGCTCGCAGCATCTCCAGCACGTAACGATCGCCCACGTCGGCACGCCGAAAGTCGATGCCCTGCCTGCGCAAGGCATGTTCGAGTCCCAGGTTGCTCATCACCGTACCGACCACCGGGCCTTTCAGCGTGCCAGCGGCCTTGCGCGCCGTCGCCAGCACGTAAAGCAGCTGATCTCCATCCACGGCGCGGCCCGCCTCGTCGACCATGACGACCCGGTCGCCGTCGCCGTCCAGGGCAATACCGACGTCGGCCTTGACCGCAGGAACGGTTGCTTGCAGCAGTTCGGGCTGAGTCGAACCGCAACCGGCGTTGATGTTGCGGCCGTTCGGCGAACATCCGATGGGAATTACCTCCGCACCGAGCTGGCTGAGCGTACGCGGACCGACCTTGTACCCGGCACCATTGGCGCCATCGAAAACCACCTTGACTCCGTCGAGGTCCAGGTCAGCCGGGAAAGTCGCAGCGCAGAATTCCTGGTAACGAACCCGCGCCGAATCGATGCGCCGGGCTTTGCCCAGTTTCTGCGATTCCAGCGTGATCGCCGGCTGCTGCAGTACTTGCTCGATCTCCGCCTCGACCTCGTCCGAGAGCTTGGCACCGCTGCCGTCGAAAAATTTGATGCCATTGTCCTGGTAAGGATTGTGCGAGGCGCTTATGACGACGCCGAGGTTGGCGGCGAATTCCTGCGTCAGGAATGCGATGCCGGGTGTCGGCAACGGACCGAGCAGCAGTACATCGGCACCAGCCGCCACGAATCCTGCCTCGAGCGCGGACTCGAACATGTAGCCGGACAAGCGGGTGTCCTTGCCGATCAGCACCGTGCCTCCGGTCGGTACGAGAACCTGTGCCGCCGCGCTGGCCAGCCGCAAGGCAAAATCGGCGCTCATCGGGTCCTTGCCGACCGTGCCACGTACGCCATCTGTGCCGAAATAATGCCTAGCCATGCTCCTGTCCTGCCTCCATGACGGCCTGCGTAACCCGCAGCGCGTCGATCGTCTCGGCCACATCGTGAGTGCGTATGATCCGCGCGCCACGCTCCACGGCCATTACCGCTGCCGCCACGCCGGCAAACACGCGCTGATCCGTCGATCTTCCGGTCAGACTGCCCAACAGCCGCTTGCGCGACAAGCCCGCCAGCAACGGCACCCCGAGTTGGCTCACCTGGCGGAGATTATGCAGCAATTCCAGATTCTGGCGGTCGTTCTTGCCAAAGCCGAAACCCGGGTCGACCAGTAGCCGCGCAGTATTTATACCGGCCTGCTGGCAGGCCGCCACCCGTCCTTGCAGAAACTCGATTATGTCCCCTGGTACATGCCGATACTGTGGGTTCACCTGCATGGTGGCCGGCGTCCCCTGCATGTGCATCAGGCAGACGGCCGCGTCCATTTCAGCCGCGGCTTCGAGGGCACCGTCCTGGCGCAAGGCATAAATGTCATTGATCAGGGTAGCGCCGGCTGCGACCGCGGCCCGCATTACGGCCGGCTTGCTCGTATCGACGGATATCGCTACGTCGAGTCGCACCGCGATAGCCTCGATCACCGGGATGACCCGGTCTGCTTCCCGCCCGGCTGGCACGCTTACAGCCCCCGGCCGGGTCGACTCGCCGCCCACGTCGATGATCGATGCCCCGGCGGCCAGCATGGCCTCCGCCTGGCGTATTGCGGCATCGCGATCGAGGAAACGGCCCCCATCGGAAAAGGAGTCGGGCGTTACGTTCAGTATGCCCATGACCCTGGGCTGGTCGAGATCGAGTGTCCGAGTTCCAAGACGCAATTGCATTGCCTGTTCCCTGAGCCAAAACGGCAGCCCGAAGGCTGCCGTTTCAGAGATTCATATTCGCGTTCCGGCCGCTAGTGTTCGCTTGCAGGGCCGCCTATGGGCACCGGCCCGTCGGACGCCGGCGCTTTCTTGCCGCTCTTTCGGGTCAGGCTGTCATCCGGGTCTTCCCAATCCTCGGGTGGCCGCGGTTCACGTCCTTCCATGATGTCCTTGATTTGCGCCTGATCGATCGTTTCGTACTTCATCAATGCTTTGGCCATGACCTGCAGCTTATCGGCATGCTCCGTCAGGATCGATCGGGCACGTTCGTAGTTGCGATCGATGATTGTTCGCACTTCCTCATCGATGGTGTGCACCGTGACGTCGGACACCTGTTTGTGCTGGGTAACCGAACGGCCAAGGAATACTTCGCCGTCGTCCTCGATGTAGGTGAGTGGACCAAGCCGTTCGGACAGGCCCCACTTGGTAACCATGTTGCGTGCGATCTCGGTCGCCCGTTCGATGTCGTTCGATGCGCCGGTGGTGACACCGTTCGGTCCGAGCGTCATTTCCTCGGCGATGCGACCGCCGAACAGCGTCGAGATGTTGCTTTCCAGCGTCTCCTTGGAAATGCTGTACTTGTCCTCTTCCGGCAGATACATGGTAACGCCGAGCGCCCTGCCTCGCGGAATGATGGTCACCTTGTATACCGGGTCGTGACTGGGCACGCAGTAACCAACGATGGCATGGCCTGCCTCATGGTAGGCGGTATTCAGTTTCTCTTTTTCACTCATGACCATGGAACGGCGTTCCGTCCCCATCATGATCTTGTCCTTGGCCTTTTCGAATTCCTCCATGCTGACGACGCGCTTGTTCGCACGCGCGGCAAAAAGGGCCGCCTCGTTGACGAGGTTGGCGAGATCGGCTCCGGAGAATCCAGGCGTGCCGCGAGCGATCACACCCGGCTGCACGTCTTCGTCCAGCGGCACCTTGCGCATATGCACCTTCAGGATCTGTTCGCGTCCGCGTATGTCCGGCAAAGGCACGACAACCTGCCGGTCGAACCGGCCCGGGCGAAGCAACGCCGGATCCAGAACGTCGGGGCGATTGGTCGCGGCGATGACGATTATCCCTTCGCTGCCTTCGAAGCCATCCATCTCGACCAGCATCTGGTTCAGCGTTTGTTCACGCTCGTCGTGACCACCGCCGAGCCCGGCACCGCGATGCCGTCCGACGGCGTCGAGTTCATCGATGAAGATGATGCACGGCGCCTGCTTCTTGGCCTGGTCGAACATGTCGCGCACGCGCGATGCGCCGACACCGACGAACATTTCGACGAAGTCGGATCCGGAAATCGTGAAGAAAGGAACTTTCGCTTCACCGGCGATCGCCTTTGCCAGCAAAGTCTTGCCGGTTCCGGGAGGACCCACCATCAGCACTCCCTTCGGAATTTTCCCGCCGAGCCGCTGGAACTTGCTCGGATCCTTCAGGAAGTCGACGATCTCCGCCACTTCCGCCTTGGCTTCTTCGACACCGGCCACGTCCGCGAAAGACACGCCGACCTGG
>JAKEGN010000145.1 GCA_022615525.1 Woeseiaceae bacterium | reverse complement strand
TGCCCAATCCTCCTCCTGCACCGGCTGACCGTCGAAATGCGCATAGATCAATACGGTTTCCGACGCGCCCGCAGCCGATAACTCCGCGTACACGTAGGGGGCACCGCCTTCCTCGAGGACACGGGTCTCGAAGCCGCGCTGTTTCAGAATGCCCACGATGTAGGCGGCGTTTTGCTCCATGTCCGGAAGGTTTGAGGCTACGTTAGGAATAGCCAATAGTGAAATGAAATCATTAACTATTTCCTGCTCGCGGTCGACCCGCCAGGCATCGATTGCGGCCTGCACGTCGCCGAGGTCGGCATCTGCGTGGACGGCCGGTAACGGCGACACTGAGAGCAGCAGCACGAGCAATACCATGCCGGTGCAGCCCGCATACCTGTGGGTTCTTCGTCGCAACATCCGGGAGACCCTGTTCATATTCCGTTCGATTTGCGCGGGCTGCCGGCTTTGTGCCATGTGAAGATTCGCAACGGCGGGACATTGCGAAACTCGTATTCGATCGCGGGTTCGCCGAGCAACGGCCGGGCATAACGCACAACGCGGTCGGAGAGCTGGTAGGCAACGAACCGGCCTCCCGGCGCCAATGCATCGTGCACCGCAGAAATGATCTCTGCACCGAGCGCTTTCGGCATAGTTGAAAACGGAATGCCGGAGACCACGGCGTCTGCTGCAGGACGCTTGCGACGCGCGAGCTGGGCAACGATAGAGCTCGCGCAACCGTGCACGATCTCGATGCGACTGTCGTCTATGCGTTTCAGAACCTCGACAAACCTGTCGGTGCGTTCGATTACGAGCAGGCGCGCCTGTGGTCCCATCGCTTGCAGCAATGACCTCGTGATACCGCCGACTCCGCCGCCAAGTTCGACCACAACGCCTGCCCGGCTCACGTCAGCCGCACGCACTACGCGCCGCTCGACAAAGGACGAACTTGGAATCACGGATGCCACCACTTGCGGTGAGCGCAGGAATGCCCGTAAGAACGTCCGGTTGTCGTGAAGCATTCCTACTGCACCTTCAAATACTGGTCCAGGAACGTGACATACGCTTCCGACGCCTTGATCCTGTTCTCGCGCTTGGTGAAGCCGTGTCCTTCATCGGCGAACAGCACATACTCCACCGGTATCTCGTTGGCACGCACCGCGGCGACGATCTCGTCGCTTTCCACCTGGAGCACGCGCGGATCATTCGCACCCTGCACTACCAATAACGGTTTCGTGATGTTCTGTGCATGAAACAGCGGTGAGATGCGGCGGTGTCGTTCGCCGTCGGTGGCCGGATCGCCCATCTCATCGTAAAGCGCTTCCTTGAACGATTCCCACCACGGCGGAATGCTGGTGAGTGTGCGCACCCAGTTCATCACGCCGAAGATATTGATGCCGACGTCGAAGACCTCCGGTTCGAACGCCAGGGCGGCGCCGACCATGTAGCCGCCGTAGGACCCGCCGATGATGCCGATACGTTCGCCATCCACCCACTCGAGCGAGGCGAGATAGGTCTTCGCGTGCACGATATCCTGCAGATCGACCTCACCGTGCTTCTTGTCGTCGAGATGAAAGAAAGTCTTGCCGTAGCCGGAGGAACCGCGGTTGTTCGCCGCGAGAATCGCGTAACCGTGATTCACGAGGTGTTGAATGGTCGCTGAATAGCCAGTGCGGCTTTGCCCGCCGGGACCGCCGTGGACCCACACCAGCGCCGGCACTTTGTGCGTTGCGGACGAGCCCGTCGGGCGGTACAGGATCGACGGAATCTCAACGCCGTCGTAGCTCTTGTAACGCACGACTTCGGACGCAACGAGGTGTGCCTCGTCGATCGTGGGATTCAGGGCTGTCGTCAGTCGGATGCTCTTCCCGGCTGCAAGATCCACGGTGTAGACGTCGTTCGGCGAAGTATCGGAACTCAGCATCAGCGCAACCCGGTCCTCGGCCCTGGAGAAGCGGATCTGTGCAAGATCGCCGGGTGGCAGGCCAGGCAGCTCCAGTTCCTTGCCGGTTTTGTTGTCGAGGATGCGAATGACGGTACGCGCATCATCGTTCGTCGCCGAGACACGGTAGCGGCCGGACTGCGAGAAGGAGACGAACATGACGTCCCAGTCAGCGGAAACGAGGGGCGCCTTCTCGCCGCTGCCAAGGTCGTAACTCCAGGCCTGGTCAAATTCGCCGTGTTCGTTCGTCGAGTACACGAGTTTCCTGCTGTCGCGGGTGAACGCGTACACGCCGTGCGACACGTTCCCTTCGTGCGCCGTGATGAGCTGCGGCACGGAGTCGCTGGCGGTCGTGTCCAGCACGTAGACATCCGAGTCGGCGCTGGTGCGCGGTTTGACCATGGCGATGACGCTTCCATCCGGGGCAACGCCCGAGATATCGAAAGCGTCAACGTTTTCGAAAATCATCGTTCGCGCGTAGTCCTTCGATGAATATCGATACACGTCGAAGGCCTGCGCGTCGCGCTCGTTTGTGTAGGCGAAGAAAAACTCGCCATCGCCCGACCAGCCGAGGAACTCGGCCTTGAGATTGTCGCCCGGCGTGAGGTCACGCGTTTCACCGGAGAGCTCGCGCACGTACAGGTGATCGAGTTCATTGCCGCCCTGGTCCGCGCTGAACAACACGCGTGCATCGTCGGGGAACCAGGACACCGCAAAAGTCGAGTCCGTTGTCGAGTCGGTCAAGGGCGTCTTTGCGCCATCGGCAGCGGCAAGCGCGTAAACATTGAAGATGCCGGTATGGTCTGAACTGACCAGTAACGCCGTGTCATCAGGCGACCATGCATAGCCGGAGGCCAGTGAATATGACGTGGTGGTGAAAAAGGCAGCTGCATCGTATCGTGGAGCGGGCGTTGTGGCAGTTGGCGTGGCGACCGGCGACTCTGCCGAGGTGACAGATGCCTTGTCACCGCCGCCACAAGCCGCGGCTACAGTTGCAAGGATGAGCATGCTCAATGGCTGGCGAAGAAAATTCATAGGTGATCGCCTCCCGTAACGAAGCAGCGATGATACCTAAAAACACGGAATTGCCGCGACAGTGATCTCAATTCGATCCCGATCCATCAAGTGCAACTCCGCAATCCAGACAGAACAAGCTTACTGTCACTGCAATTCGTGCCGCCGCAAATCGTTCATGTGCGCATTATTGATGCACCAACAGGTCTACACTGCGCCCACGTTTTTGCCATGCCGTAATTGGTGTATTCGTGGCTTTGGCCCATTCAATATCCATTTCAATAATCATGAGGACGACAGAACTGTGAAAATAGCACCATTGATTGCAGGTTTGGCGCGGTGACTTCAACCTGATGCTGGTCGTGAAGTTTCCCAATACCGCAGCTCTGGGACCGAACAAAGCCAGGTATGACGCATTCATGGTCAAGTTTACCGAGGAGCAAGCGGACAGTACCTCGGAATACGCACAAAAGAACTACCCGGGCATGCACGAAATAGCGGGTGAATATCTGTTTCGTGGAATTACAATCAAGTAAACGTCCGGCATCGTTCGAGAGACCAGGAAACCCCGCACATGCGGGGTTTCATTCTTGCCTCGGTGGCGCCGCTCGGCAATGAGGAATAATTAACCGGGCCCGGAGCGACCTGCGTCGGCAACCATTTCGGCGATAGCCGCCCGGCGCGAAGGTGTCAGCTGCTCAGATTCCATACGCCAGCGCCAATTCTTGCCGGATGTGCCTGGCGTGTTGAGGCGGGCTTCCGAGCCCAGGCCAAGGAAGTCCTGCAGCGGCGCAATTGCGAGCCTCGCGCGAGTGGAAAACGCGAGACGGGTGAGATCGTCGTGAATAGTTTCGGCCGAGCCGCCGGTGACCTCGATCACGGCCTCGCGGGTCCGAGCAATCTCGTCGGGCCGCCGGTTGTCGTCGGGGCTGCCGCGGAACCAGCCAACGGTCGTGTCGTTGTCGTGAGTCCCGGTATAGCAAACGCAATTTTCCTCGACCTTGTCGACGTCGAAGCCTTCATAACTGACCTCGAACTGCAGCACTTTCATGCCGGGGATCCGGTGTCGGTCTCGCAGCGCATCAACTTCCGGTGTGATGACACCAAGATCTTCCGCGATGATGGGAAGATGACCCAGTGCTTCGCGCATCGCGTCAAATACGGCATCCCCGGGGCCCGGCTGCCACTCACCGATGCGCGCTGTCGCGGCCTCGAAAGGCACCGACCAGTAAGCCTCGAAGCCCCGGAAGTGGTCGATACGCACAAAGTCGGTCAAGTCCGCTGCGCGCCGAAGCCGTTCGATCCACCAACGGTAGCCGTTGGCGGCATGCGCACGCCAGTCATAGAGGGGGTTGCCCCATAGCTGTCCGTCCTGGCTGAAATAGTCCGGCGGCACCCCGGCAACCCGCTCCGGGCGCCCGTCCGCGTCAATACAGAGCATCTCACGATCCGCCCAGGCGTCGGCACTGTCGAGCGCGATGCAGATCGGCATGTCGCCGAACAACAAGACGCGGCGCTCGGACGCGTACTCGCGCAGGCGTTGCCACTGGCGGTGAAACAGGAACTGCACGACCTTGATGTTTTCGATCTGGCGCGCCGCCTTCGCTTCGACGCCGCGCAACGCACGCTCTTCGCGGTGCACGAAAGCCGGGTCCCATTCCGGCCATGCGCGCTCGCCATGGCGCGACTTCAGCACGCGAAACAGCGCATAGTCGTGAAGCCAGGCGCGATCATGTCTTTCCACAAACCGGTCGAAGTCCGCTTTCAACTCGGCGGTTGCCTGCGCCTCGAAGCGGCCCGCCGCGCGTTCCAGCAATGCCTTTTTGCGCGGGATCAGCGCCCCGTAGTCGACAGTATGTGCGGGCAGGCTGAGCAGCGCGTCGGCTTCGTTCGAGGTCAGGAGACCTGCACGGATCAGGCTGGCTGTATCGACCAGCAACTCGTTGCCGGCGAAGGTCGACAACGGCTGGTATGGGGAATCGCCATACGCCGTCGGGCCCGTCGGCAATATCTGCCAAACACGCAATTCCATGTCCGCCATGGCGTCGACGAACGCGCAAGCGGCGTCGCCGATCTCGCCGATGCCGTAAAGGCCGGGAAGCGAGGTGATGTGCAGGCAGACGCCAGCCTGCGGCTTGCTCGGCAACGTCTCTTTTCTATGTTGTTCGTCTGACATCAGTGTTCGGCCCGTGTATGCGCTGCCAACTGTCGCGAATCGGCGGAGTCGTCGCAAGATGGCAGGTGCATTTGTAAGAATGAATACGTATGCATGGGTCCAGTGGGTCGAAGGTTCGATATGCAGGCGATCGACGAGTTTATTTGCCGTTGCGCCATTAATACCAGAACGTTGCACGAGCAACAGCAGTGCGCGAATCGATCCTGACGAGAAAGTATCAGGTGTATGAATACGATTGCATTGCATTGCCGGACGTTGTGGGCATTCGTAACATAGCCGGGGAGCTTTGGTCAGAAGCCGTATCGGGGGAAAAGATGGTCACCAGGAAGCGCAGCAAGCCGCTGTCTCGTTCGAATAACTACAAACTCAGCTTGAACATCCGCCGCACAGCCGTATCGCTTGCGGTGGCTGCCGCCTTGCCGGGTGCGCAAATGATGCCGAATTTCGCGCTGGCGCAGGATAGTGGCGACGATCGGATCGAAGAGATCATAACCATCGGCGTTCGCACCAGCATCCTCAATTCGGTCGAGTCGAAGCGCTTGGGTGACAGCATTTCCGACGTCATCGATGCCGGTGCGCTCGGAACGCTGCCGGACGCCTCCATCGCCGATGCCTTGGCCAGGGTGCCGGGCGTGACCACGATCCGCGATTCGGGACAATCCTCGGAGCTGAACATCCGTGGCATGAACGGTGACTTCATCCAGACAACCTTGAATGGCCGCGAGCAGGCGTCGACGGCGGGTTATTCCGCGGGTACGCGCTGGTTGACGTTCGACCAGTACCCGGTTGAACTCATCAACCAGGCTGCCGTCTACAAGTCTCCGAAATCGTCCCAGCTCGAAGGCGGCGTAGCCGGCATCGTTGATCTGAGAACAGTAAACCCCCTGGAAGCACCGAAAGAGCATAGTTTCGTCCTGACCGGGCGCCTGTCACACAACGA
>JAKEGN010000144.1 GCA_022615525.1 Woeseiaceae bacterium | reverse complement strand
TGCAGCGCCATGTAGTTCAGGATCACGGTGTTGACCAGCAGGTTGACGTTGTTGGCGGCCGGTGTGGCAGCACGTGCGACGTTTGCGTTCGCGTCCATGTAGCCGAGTTGCTGGTGCAGCGCCTGTTCTGTGGGCGTCGCACCGCGCAACACCGCACGGCCGTTCGGGTTGAATACCAGGAAGAACGATGCGGCCGTCGACGAGTCATCGCTGACCCACTCGCCCTTGCCGCGGCCGTCGACCGAATTGTCGATAACACCGTCGCTCGAGAGCGAGCCGTCACTGAACACGTACAGCATCAACGGCACGCCGATGCGCGCTGCGTATTCTATGCAGGCACCCATGCAACGCCCGGCGCGGAAGTCCTTGACCTCGCCCTCGCGCCTCTGGCCGCCGTGGTAGTCGTAACCGCCCATTTCTATGCAGGCGGCACCGGCAAAGCCGTTCATCACGAGTTTCATGACCGAGGCGGTCTTGCGGAATTCCTGGCCGTCCGCACCGCCACCGTTGAATTCGGCGTCGGAGAATATTCCGCTCGGCCCGACGATCATCGGGTCCTGGCCGGGATCGAGCGGCGTGCCGCCGAAACGATCGGCGATGTCCGCCGATTTCAGGTAGCCGCAACGCACCATGTCCTTGATGACGGCGCTCGCCGGGATCTGCTGGCCGGCATCGAGCGTGCCCATTTTCTGTTCACTGATGCGATAGATCGATTCCATGACGGCAGTCGCGTCGTCCGGCCCCAGGATACCGACCAGCTGGCCCGTGTCGACCAGCGCGGTCACGTCACTCGGGCGATCGACCTTGGTCGGTCGCAATTCCGGGTTCATCATCATGGCCGGAATCATCGAATTGCCGCCGGAGTCCGTGTTCTCGGTACCGGCGAGCGTCAGGATCGATCCGTCGGCGCCGGCGCGCGCTATGCCATAGAGCGGATTGTGCGGGTTGTTTGCGGTGTCATTATCCGAACGGGCCGGAATGACGGCGCCGTTCAGAAAGGCCTCGCGACCCGGTGTCATGCTTTGGAGCATGCCGCGACGGAACGCGCTGTCGAGGTGGAATGCCAGCCCGAAGTCGGCATTCGCAAACGGCAGCCCGGTGACCGTATCGGTCAGCCCGGGAACCATGTCACCCGGCAAGCCGAGCTTCTCGTAGCCCGAAGTGCTCAGGAAGTCGAATTGCCCGCCTTCCTTGCCGACCAGGACGTTCGAACCGGCGATATTGGCGCCGCCTGCGAGGTCGAAGCAGATGAAAGGAATCTTGCCCGCTCCAACCGTTGCAATGTTGCAGGGGTTGGACAGCAGCGGGGTCAGGTCGTTGGACAGCGCGGCAAACGCTTCGCGCGGGTTCGCGAAAAGGCTCATTACGCCGCCGCTTAAAGCAAACGCCGATCCCGACAGGAAACCCTGTGCGACAAATTCCCGGCGCGTCACCGGACGCGAATGATTGCCATGCAACTGCGGCGCATCCGGATTTCGCTTCTTGCGATTCTTAGCCATATGCTTTGCCTCGTATCCTTTCTGTACTTTCTACTGAACCAGCGTTACCGCGCTGCCGACTACCGACGCGCAGACCGCCTTGGCGATGGAGCGGGTATCCGGGTTATCCGGACTGACCAGCAATCGGTCGATCAGGTTGCCCGGGTAGACGCCGTTCGCCGTGCTGTAGCCGAGCTCGTTCCTGACGTCCGTGAAATCCGGCTGGGTCAGGATGCCAATGCCCATCGCGTTGTCGATCAGCGGATCGATGATCGCGTTGCGCGCGGCGCCCGCGTAGGCCGTGGCCGGCGCCAGGTTGAAGTTGAAGCCGCTGAAATAACTCGCCGCTTTCGGGCCGTCATTGACCAGCGCGTTGCAATACTCGATTGCCATTTGCGCAATCGCCACCTGGTGCGACGACAGGAACGCATCGGGGCTTTCGATCGCCGGCAGCGACTGCCGCAAGCTCTGGAAAGTCATGTCGACATTCTGTTCTTCCGGATCGACGGTGGTGATCGCTGCCATGGTGGCATTGATCTCGTCGAAGGTGCGTACGCCGAAACGATATGCCGGCGGCAGGTCGGTCTGGGCGATGACCAGCGGCGGATCGAAGGTTCGCACGTAGCTCTGCGAACCGAGCAGGTCGAATGTGAGGAAGAACTCGTCGTCCTGCGGCCCCTTCTCCAGCGGTACGACCGAACCCCAGTCGGACAGCGGCTGGCCGAGTTCGCCAAAGAGCGAGGCCGAGAGGGTCGTGTCCATCGTGGCAAAGGTCTGGCCAACGGGGGCTTCCGCACCGTTGATGCCGACGCGCAGGCCCTGCAGCGGAATGCCTTCTGGCTGTTGCGCCGAATCCAGGGTCAGGAAGTGCGGCCGGGTGAACAGGTAGCCGTAGGTGTCGAACTGCGCGACTTCGAACAGTATGTACGCTGTCGGCACGTTGATGATGTCAGCAATGCTGAACAGCAGGAAGAACTTCTCACCCACGCCCACATCGAAGTTTTGCACGATCTGTTCCGGTGTCAGCACCCGGTTGTGGATCGCGACCAGGCGGAAGGTTCCCTGGAACAGGCCCGAGTTCGAAGCTTCGTTGCCGAGCACCAGTGCAAAGGTATCCTGCCAGTCGGTGAGTGAACCGCCGGGAATCGGATCCTGCTGCGTGACCAGCTGGC
>JAKEGN010000143.1 GCA_022615525.1 Woeseiaceae bacterium | reverse complement strand
AATAGACTGGTTAAACGGCTACTGACATGAATCCTAGGCATCGACGGGTACTCCCTGGTTATCGACGAGTCGTCCAGGCTGGCGTTTCACGGTCCAGGAAAATGAAAACGGGGGCAGTCTCAGGAAGGCGGGTATCAGTATCAGCGTGAAAAGTCCGGACATCGTCATCCCGCCGATGATAACGGTCGCAAGGCCTCGATAGATCTGCGATCCGACGCCGGGAACGAGCATCAGCGGCAGCATGCCGAAAATACTGGTCAGCGTGCTCATGTAGATCGGACGAGCCCGAAGCCGTATTGCTTCGGCAACGGCAAGGCTTTGTTCGAGCCCGGACTTTTGTCCCTCGCGCATCTGCATCACCAGCAGGATCGCGTTGTTGACCACGAGACCCAGCAGGATGATGAAACCGATCATGGTCAGCAGGTCCATCGACTGTCGCGTGAACAGGTTCATTATGCGCAGCGCCATGACGCCACCGGCGACCGCCAGCGGCATGACCGTCAAGACCAGCAGGCTGTCTCTGATCGATCGGAACATCGCCGCGAGGATGAAGAACAGGATGACAGTAGCGAGGACCAGGTTGGTGCCCGTCTGCGCAAAAGCTTCGTCGAGACGGTCGGCAGTGCCGCGGTATTGCACCGACACGCCTGCTGGCAGGATTTCCTTCAGTCTGGGACCGACGATGTCGCGCAACGTGTCCAGCGACTCCTGGACTGTCATCTCCTCGGGAGGAGTGACGCTCAGGGTCAGCGTACGTTGCCCGTCGACGCGCAACAGTTGCGAAGGTCCGACGGTGCGACGAATCTCCGTAAGCTCGCCGAGTGTCTGGATGCCTGCGAGTGGCGTTGCGATAGGTATGTCCGCGAGTTCTTCCGGGGAGCGCCACGTGGGCCCGCGCAAAATGATGTCCATGCGGTCGTTGCCGTCGAAATATTCACCCACGAACGTGCCGCTGGTGGTCGCGCGAATGATGTTTGCGACGGCGGCCCGGTCGAGTCCGGCCGCGGTAATGCGCCGGTCAACCGGAACCAGCTGAAGCTCGGGTTCGGCAACCTCCAGCCCGGGAATCGGCCGGACCTGTGCTCCTGGAATAGCTTCGTTGATGATCGGCATGCCGGCTATGGCAGCTTCCGAGAGCCCTTCGATATCCGGTCCCTGCAGGTCGACGTTGATGCTGCGGCCTCCGTCGAAGCCGAAATTGAGCAGCGACGATCGTTGTACGAAGGCCTGGGTGTCGGGCAAATCTATCAGCACCTCGCCCCGCACGATGCCTATCATCTCCTCGATGCGCGCGGGGTCCTGCGGATAGATGAACAGCGCATTGAAGGTGCCGAAAGCGGACAGGTTGTATCCACGTATGTAAGGCTGTTTTTCGTGGTCCATGTACGGCTTCAGGCGCTTCACGATCTCGCCCGCGATCTCGGTCTTCAACATGTCGACGGTGCCGCCGGGCGGCATGTTGAAAAATGCGTTCAAGGAATCTGCCGGGGCCTGGGGAAGCAGGTTCGCCTTGGGCATCAGCAGAAAGATGGCGAGCAATGAGCCGCCGAGTATGGCCACGATCCAGCTGAGGCAGAGCCGGGGAGATCGCGTAAGACGCATGGCCGCATTCGTTGTCCACTGCCACCAGTGTTTGCAGGGATCGTCATCCTGGTCCCTGAGCAGGTAGGCCGCTGCGACCGGCAGGGCAGTCACGGCAACGATGAATGAAGCCATCACGGAAACTGCGAGGGTCAGCGCGAGGTCCTGGAACAACTGTCCCTCCATGCCCTCCATGAAGAGTACGGGCAGGAAAATGGCA
Organism: Woeseiaceae bacterium; assembly: GCA_022615525.1. Classification (GTDB taxonomy): domain Bacteria; phylum Pseudomonadota; class Gammaproteobacteria; order Steroidobacterales; family Woeseiaceae; genus JAKEGN01. Next base: position 3,367 of record JAKEGN010000143.1, on the reverse strand, counting down.
ACGCTGGTAACGGTGGAGGCAAAGAGCGCCCCGGTAATCTGGCGGGTTCCTTTGCTCGCCGCCTCCTGTATCGGCATGCCGTCCTGGCGGCAGCGCACGATGTTTTCCAGCGTGATGATCGCTGCGTCCATCACCAGCCCGACGGCAAAAGCGAGCCCGGCCAGCGAAATGACATTCAGCGACTTGCCGAAAACGGACAAGGAGATGAATGCGACCAGCAACGACAGCGGCACCGTGGCGGCGACCAACAGGGTGGCGCGGCGGTTGCGCATCAGGAAGTAGAGCGAGCCGATCGCGAGGAAAAGTCCGAGTCCGAGATTGCTTTGAACCAGCGCTATGGCGCGGCGAATGTGAATCGAGGCATCGAAGCTCAGGTCGATCTCGAGGCCGGCCTCGGCCAGCGGTCCGGCATTCAACTCGACGATGGCTTCGTTCACGCCGTCGAGTATCGACACCGTGTTGGCGTCGTACTCCCGCTGCACCGTGATGTAATAGGCGGGATAGCCGTTACGCAACGTGAACCCGTCCTGCTTGCGCGGGACGATGTCGACGTCGGCGACCTCGCTCAGGCTGATCGGCCGATCACCGCTCCAGCCCACGATGAGCTGACTGAGATCGTCCGGCTCGAACTGGCCGACGAAACGCACCGTGTACTGGCGGCGTCCCACGTCGGCAAAGCCGCCCGATGTATCGGTCGCCCGTGAAATCGTCGAGATGATGTCACTGACCTGGATGCCAAGTGCCGCCGCACGATACGAATCAAATACGATATGTACCTCGCGCGGTTGCTCGCCCTGGAGCTCGACGCGCGAGACGCCCGGAATTCGGGCGAGGCGAGGCTCGACGAATTCCTCGATGAGTTTCTGGTAATTGGCGAGCTCCTTGTCGGGATTATCCGGGAGTACCCTGACCAGCAAGGAAGCCGCGCCCGGTGTCTGCCTGCCGCCGCCTGCGAATACCTGCGGCTCGATGGCATCTGCCGGCCGCGGCGGCGCCTGGTTCAGGTTGTTGATGACATCGAGCTTTGCGGTCTGGATATCGGTGCCGACGGCAAACGTGAGATTGATGAATCCGGCGCCGCGGGTAACGAAGGAATTGATATTGGTCAGGCCGGGCGTATTCTTCAGCACGTTCTCCTGCGGCTCGACGATACTGGCCTCCATCTCTTCCGGGGCAGCAGCGCGCCAGAAATTGGCGATGCTGATCTGCGGCTCCTCGATATTCGGTAACAGTTGTATAGGCAGGCGGCCGATCGACAGCGCACCAAAAAGGGTAATAAGGGCAACCACGACAGCGACCGACGGCCAGTGCCGTGTGCTGAGATCCGTGAGATTCATGTTCTTGTCCGGCTCCCCCAGAGTGCATCTTCAGACTAATGAGATGCATGCGAGTTCATGCAGGGTTGCAACGGGCAGTCCATTTGGAACAAGTCCAGCTGCGGGGGTGGGTGAATCATGTCGGCGGCGGCGCTGGGAAATGCTGCTGCGCCCATGCATAATGCCGGACACCAACCCGATAAAGAGTTATAAAACAATGGCTTATGGATGGCACGACCTGCTCGGCAACATCGGCGTCGTGATGGTGCTGGTGTTGTATTTCCTGTTGCAGACAGAACGCATACAGGCGACGTCGCGGGTATTCTCCGCCGCCAATGCGCTCGGCGCGCTGCTCATAATCGTGTCGCTCATCCAACAGTTCAACCTGTCGGCGTTCATTGTCGAGCTGGCGTGGTTGCTGATCAGCCTCTACGGTCTCGCGAGGAACATGCATCGGTCCAGATGAGATTCGCACCGCGTCGCCGATCCAGGCGACGCGAATGTCCAAACCTCACGCGGTTTCTGAAGCAAACGATTCAGCGTCACCGGCAGGCTGGCCCTGTGAAGGAATGGCTCCCTGCCGTCCGCTTTATTTCCTTCACAGGGCCAGCCCACCGGCGACGCTCCCCGTCTTCGTCGCAGCCGATTGGTGCGGTGCCAGCTCTGCGATGTTGCCGTCGCGACAGCAGCGAACGGAGTCGCCTGCATCGGCGACCGGCGTTTCAACGCACGCTGCGCGGGATTTCCCGGTCGAGCATCAGGGCACGCACGTACCTGACCGATGGGGAGCCGTACGACAGGGCCTGGTCGTGGTAGCGTCGCAAGGTGAATTCATCGCCCCAGGCGGCTTCGACCGCACGTCGCATGTCGATATGTTCCTGGTAGCCGACGAAATAGGTGGATAGCTGAGTCGACGAAAGTTGCGCCCTGACCCACTTGCCGGCGGCCTCGCGTTCTTCCTGGAACCCGCCCTCGATCATCAGGTTCATCGCGGCCTCGCGCGTCATGCCGTCGACGTGTATGGCCTGGTCGATGATCGCGTTGGTTATGGCACGCAGGTACCACTTGAGGTTGATCAGGCGCATCAGCGGATTCCCGCCCAGGTAGCCCTCATCGATCATGACCTGTTCCGCATAAACCGCCCAGCCTTCGACGAACGGGCCTGACCATAGTACCGACCTCAGGACCGACGGATAGCGGTTGCTCAGCGCGAGCTGCAGGTAGTGGCCCGGCATTGCTTCATGGATGGTCAGGTCCTGGATCGACAGGAGATTGTATTCCCGCAGAAAGGACCTTACCTGTTCGTCGCTCCAGTCTTCGGGCAACGGAGCCACGGCATAGAAAGTTTTCTGGCCGCGATCCAGCGGACCCGGCGGATCGAGATAGGCAACGGATACGCCTCGCTGGAACTCCGGCCTGATGATGATCTCGATCGGCTCATCGGGCACCGTGACGATATTCCGTTCCCTCACGAAATCCGTGGCCTGCGCGAGATACTCTTTCGCAACATCGACGATTCCGTCGCGTTCCGGAAGTTGCTGATACGCTTGCTCGAGCGCCGCACGAATAATGACCTGCTTGTACGATTCGTCGGGCTGGTCCGGGAAACGGGTGTAGGGATGTTGCTTGGCGTAGATTTCCTTTGCGAGCACATACATCTCGTTTCGTACGGCGTCGTATTCGTTCTCGGCGCGGAGCCGGATATCACGGCGGCTGAGCGGGGAATTCAACGTGAATTTGAGTTTCTGGTCGAAATTGCTTGCGCCTATGCGGAATTCGCCGGCGGCCCGCGGAAGCAAATCCTCCTCGAGCCAGTCCTGGTGCTCTGCTACAGCCGCTCGCGCTGTCTCGATGGCGGCCTCGAGCCTGGTGCGTGCGGCGGGGGACAATGTGCCGAGGTTCGGCACGACCATGCTGTCGATAATCGAGTTCAGTCCCGGGTTCTGCTGAATGGCAGTCTCGGCGTGAATTTTGGGCACGCGCGCCGGATCGATGGCACCCCGGGCTTGTCTGAAGAACCGCGGTAACTGCTCGAGGCGCACCGTGGCGTT
>JAKEGN010000018.1 GCA_022615525.1 Woeseiaceae bacterium | reverse complement strand
CAGTCGCTAAATAAACCCGGCACCTTTTTCAGGGCGGGTCCTTGATTTCGATCTCGATTGTGCGGCATTCCTGCACGACGGTGCTCGTTCGCCCGCCGTGCGTGACGGGCTCTTCCCAGTACATGGCGCCGAACTTGTGCGACTCCATGGATTGTTCACCCCGGGCATCTGTGACCAGCCAGGCGCAGGGCGCCATGTAGATGACGAGGCGGGACGGGTGTGAATGCAGCGGCTGCGTCTCGCCGTTCCGGTCGGTGACTTCGAGCACACGTATTTTTTCATTCTCCATTGCGACCTCGAAGATGTGAGGCGCAACCAGTGCCGGATCGAGCGCCGCAGGTATGCGTTCGGCCACCGTGGCGCTCACCGCGAGCAGGGGTATCGCACAGAGCAGCAAACGGATCCTGGGCATCGCCGCCCGCCTGTCAGCCCGGCCGCCTGAAGAGTTCGTTCTGTTTCGCATACTGCCAGAGCAGCACTGCGATGCTTACGGTCAGCGGCGCGAACACGTACTCGAAAGCATCCCCCAGGATGCTTCGATACTTGACCGACCAGAAAAGGGCGAACAACACGTGAAAATTGAGAATCACGCCGATCCAGTACAGGACGACCTTGGCCCAGGCCCGATCGCGGTAGCCGTATCGCGCCAGGTTGCCGAACAAGACCGCCAGTACCAGTATCATCGTCGGAATCAGGTAATGCTTGCCGAAGACGAATGTTTGCACGACTCCGATGGCGGCTCCTGCCGCAACGAGTGCAGCAAGATGATCGAAAGTGTACTTGAACGACAGCAGGCGTTTCATGAGGCACTCCGGGAAATGCAGAGTGCCCATTATATCGGCATTGCTGCGTCAGGGACCCGAGGTGAGGGAGATGCTGCCGCTGTTCGAGAAGGGTATCGGCCTGGTGAAAGGAATGTCGACCGTGAGACTGCCGTTCAGTTCGTAGGGAATTTGTCCGCGTGACCCGGCACGCAACAGGGATGCGACCCTGGATGCCTGCTGGATCATGTCGAGGTCGACGCTGATGGCGAAGGAACTGTCGCCGTTTGCCGGTACCGTGAATGCTCCTTCGGTCCTTCCGCTGGCAAACTGCTCATCGGCGAGCGACACATCGTAGCTCAGTACCTGGACGGGCAACGGAAACGGGTTCGGGTTGCTGATGTCGAAGCCCAGCACGAAGGTCTGCCGGCTGAAGCTCATGTGGCCCGACTCGACTCGCGCCAGGCGGATCGTCGGACTGTCCACCAGGGTCGCCGGCCCGGCGCATGCGGCCAGCAGGCAGGTCGCTGCCAGTGTCGAGGATCGTTTGATTGTCCGGGAACCGATCATCATTTCCCCTTTCGATACAGGCTAACGCAGCTGCTCGCCGATTTCGCCCCAACGTGCAGCGGTCAGCAGCCAGTCGTCTCCGTCCAGCTCGAGTTCGAGCTCGAATCGGTAGGCATCGGCGCTGAAGCCCAGCGCTGCGTCATTTGCCCCCGCCATTCCGGCCGACAGTTTGACTACCGCCGCCGTGCCGCCACTGACCACCATCTCGTCGATTTTGCTGACCAGAATGACACGGTCCTGGCGCAGGAAGTAAAACCTGAGCATTTGCTCAATGCTTTTATGATCGTTGCCGCGGGCGTCCGCATAGTGTTCCGAAAGCAGTGACATGAGCGCGTCCCGATCTTCCCTTTCGGCAGCCGCCTGTGCGTTGGAGACCCAGCGGCGCAGTGCTTCCTCGGGTGCATCCGGTGCACCGCCGCAAGCACAGATCAGCGCACAAACCAGGGCGGTCACGAGTAATCGCATGCTGCCACCTCTTGCGAATGGTTCTCTGGCTGGGCCTTCCAGGCGCCAAACCGGGCCCCAGTGCACAGCATTTGCCAGGATCCGGTGTTACAAGACACTATGAGCGCTGCCGACAAACCCGTACTGTGACCTGGTTCGCAGTTCGGCGGCCCTCGAACTATGGCCGGACCCTCCGGACAGCACCGTGGATACCGCAATGGCCGTAAAACTCTTAAGCGAAAGCATGGAAGCGACCATAACCGATGACGACCAGATTCGCATCGATGCCATCCTTGCGTTCTGGTTCGAGGAAAAGGAACTGTCAGCACCGCAAATCGACGGCCGCATGGACCTCTGGTTCGGCGAAGACCCGGTCTTCGACCATGAAATCGAGAAGGAATTTGCCCAGGATATCGAACGTGCCGCCGAGGGCAAACTGGATCACTGGGCAAAGGAAGCTCGCGGGCGGCTGGCGCTGATACTGCTGCTCGACCAGTTCCGGCGCAACGTGTTCCGCAACACAGCCGACGCCTTCTCGGGCGACAAGCAGGCGCTCAAACTGTGTGTCGAAGGCGCTATGGAAAAGAAGGACAAGGGACTGTCGCCAATCGAGCGGGTTTTCTTCTACATGCCGCTCCAGCATGCAGAGTCCAGAAAAGTGCAGCAAAAGTCCTGCGATATCTACAACAAACTCGCCGAAGCCGTGTCACCGACCTACAAGGAAACCTTCGAGACCATCGCGCAGTTCGCCGAACTGCATCGCGACATCATAGAGCGTTTCGGCCGCTTTCCGTATCGAAATGCAGTGCTGAACAGGCGCAATACGGCGGAAGAGGACGAATTCCTGTCCGGCGACAGCCCGAGCTTCGGTCAGGGCCAGAAGCGCTAAGTTCGCGAGATCATGCGGTAGCGCAGGGTGAGCAGGCTCGCCGCAACTGCCAGGCCGACCACGAAGCCACCCCAGATGTACTGCGGCGGGGCCCGGAAGGTCACCGCGGCGAGGTAGGCCAGCGGAAACGCCAGCACCCAGTACGCAAAAGTATTGATCACCATCGGCACACGAGCGTCCTTGTAACCTCGTAATGCACCTGCTGCACCGATCTGCACGCCGTCGGCGACCTGGAAGATCGCTGCCATGAGCAGCATGCTGATCGCAATCTCACTCACCGAGACGTCATTCGTGTACAGGTCGACCACGCCGTCCCTGAAGAGCAGCATGAAGGTCGCCGCCACCAGCATGAAGACACCGCAGGCACCGATACCGATCCAGCCACGAAGTCGCGCGCCCGCGTGATCTCCCGCACCGAGTGCATGGCCAACGCGTACCGTCGTCGCCGAACTCAACGCCAGCGGGATCATGAACATGGTGGACGCGAAGTTGATGGCGATCTGGTGCGCCGCCGCAATCTCTGCCCCGATGGTCCCGGTGAGTATCGCAACTGCGCTGAAAAGGCCGGATTCCGCCGTGATCGTCACCGCGATCGGCAGGCCGAGCGCCAGCAGTTCCCGTATGGCAGGAAGCCGGATCGACTCGAAAACGGAGAAGATCGCCAGCGGTTTGTATCGCCTGGCCCGCACGATGTACAGCCCGAGTGCAATCGTCATTATCCAGATTGAAATCGCGCTCGACAGGCCGCAACCGACAGCGCCCATCGCCGGCACGCCGAGGTTACCGTACATGAATACCCAGTTGCCAAACACGTTGCAGACCAATGACAGCAATGAGGCAAACATGATCGGCCGGGTCGACCCGATACCCTCCGTGGTAAAGCGGCAGACCAGGAAGATGCCCATCGCCGGCATGCCCAGCATGATCGCCTGCACGTAGCCGACGGTCATGTCGCGGAAGCCGGGATCGATGCCGATGAAGGCGAGTACTGGCGCTGCCAGCAGATATGCGAGCAGCGTAATCGTGAATCCCATGATCTGGCTGAGCCAGAATGCCTGCCGCACATACCTCCCCGCCGACGCGAGGTCACCGGCACCATACAGCCGCGACACTATGGGAGAGACCGACATCAGGACACCGAGGCACAGGGTGAATCCGAGCATCCATACGCTGCCACCGACCGCGACTGCGGCCAGAGTCTCGGCACCCAACCGGCCCGCCATCACCGCATCGGCGAAGTGAATGCTTGCGATCGCGAGATTGTTGATAATCAGCGGACCCGCGAGCTTGAGCAGCGCACGCAATTCGATGCGCCTTGCGTTCTTTTGCATCAACACTTCGGAATTCTTCGGTATCGTTGTTCTTCCGGCTGGGACATTAACACGATTTTCAGGTATAAAATTGCGGCGCCCTGTTCACCCGGGCGCGACTGACACGAAATCATCGGAGACAGCTATGTTGCACGATGGAAGAGCGATAAAGGTTGGCATCGTCGGCGGATTGCGCATTCCGTTTTCCCGTGCCCACTCGATCTACGCGGACTCCTCCAACGAGGACATGATGACCGCGACCCTGCGCGCAATGGTCCAGAAGTACGATCTCAAGGGCCAGACGCTCGGCGAGGTCGCGCTCGGTGCCGTCATCAAGCATTCCAAGGACTGGAACCTGGCCAGGGAATGCGTGATTGGCTCCGGCCTGTCACTGCGCACGCCTGCCTATGACCTGCAGCGCGCCTGCGGTACGAGTATCGAAGCCTGTATACAGGTCGCAAACAAGATCGCCCTCGGCCAGATCGAAGCCGGCAT
>JAKEGN010000142.1 GCA_022615525.1 Woeseiaceae bacterium | reverse complement strand
TGGACCCCTCGCAAGAGGGGTCTTTCTTTTAAAAAGGGTGCCAGGAAAAAAGGTGCCGGATTTATTTATTCGACGCAGAAAGTTCGGCGTTGAGTTCGCAATTCAAATCGAATAAATAAATCCGGCACCTTTTTTCGCCCTTATCGGTGTTCCTCCAGCCCCTCGAGGAATTTTTTTGCCTGCTTCTTCAGGCTGTAGCGTGCAGCCGCCGGACCGATCAGCGGAAGCACGTCGAAGCCGGGCTCGAGCTCCGATTCGTATTGCAGCATAGTCCCCCTGCCCTCCGGACTGAGCGTCCAGCGTGACCGGCCATAGGCCAGCTCGCTGCGTGCCGGTATGACCGTCGCAACAATCTGGTACTGCGTCGGGTAAGTGACTGCCTCGAATATTCGCACCGTCTTGCAGATGAACATGACGCAGGCGCGAATGCGGGTATAGACGATGACCTCGCCGGCCTCGTCCGGATCGAGCTGACGGCTCTCTTCGACATACGGGGACAACTGCGTCAGCTGGTTGAAGTCCGTCAGCCGCCTGTACACTTCATCGACCGGCAGATCGATAACGGCAGCCATGGTGACCGAGTAGCGCTTGTCGGCACGGCTGGTCTCCAGCGAACGGATCTCGTAAGCCCGGGCCGTAACGGCGAGCAGAACCGTCCCGAGCAGCAGCAGCTGTGGGCCTGTCAACGGCGCTTTCATGTGACCACCCGATTGTCGGACCCCGGGCAGTTTGACCCGCTTCCCGTCCGATGTATGCAGTATCCTGAACAAATAGTTGCCGCGGATGCCGGAGTCGGCCTGGGCGCTTTTCAGCTGGCGGTCGAAAACTGCTAAGGTTATCTCCGGTAGTTCGTCAGGCACCGCCTGCGTGGAGAATGATCCTGGCCAACCAGATCAAGAAATTCCTGTTCGTATCCATCGATGCGCTGATCAGCGATATCGCCTGGCAGGTCGTCAAGGAAGGCCACAAGGTCCGCTATTACATAGAAAACGAGACGGAGCGCGCAATCGGCGACGGTTTCGTGCCCAAGGTCGACAACTGGGAATCGCATATCGACTGGGCGGATGTCATCGTCTTCGACGACGTCCTCGGCCAGGGCGCAAAGGCCAAAGCGCTGCGGGACTCGGGCAAAAACGTCATCGGCGGCACACCGTACACGGACAGGCTCGAAGACGACCGCACTTTCGGCCAGCAGGAGCTCAAGCGCCACGGCGTCTCGATCATCCCGTTCCAGGAGTTCACCGACTTCGATTCGGCGATTGCCTACGTCGGCAAGAATCCCGCGCCCTATGTCATCAAGCCCAGCGGCGAGGCACAGAACATCAAGCGACTGCTGTTCGTCGGCCAGGAAGACGACGGCATGGATGTCATCCACGTTCTGCAATCGTATAAAGCGGTGTACGCGGACACGATCAAGGTGTTCCAGCTGCAGCGGCGTGTGCGCGGCGTCGAGGTTGCGGTCGGTGCGTTTTTCAATGGCAGCGACTTCATGATGCCGATCAACGTGAACTTCGAGCACAAGCCGCTGTTCCCCGGCGACATCGGGCCGGCGACCGGCGAGATGGGCACCTGCATGTACTGGAGCGAGCCCAACAAGCTTTTCGCAGCAACCCTGGCAAAACTGAAGGACCGGTTGGCCGAGGAACACTACGTCGGGTACATCGACGTCAATTGCATTGTCAACGGCCAGGGCATCTATCCTCTCGAGTTCACCGCGCGCTTCGGCTATCCGAGCATCAGCATCCAGGCCGAAGGCCTGTCGATGCCGGTCGCCGAATTCCTGTCGGGCATGGCGGACGGCTCGTTGAAGGATTTCAAGACCAAGCGCGGCTTTCAGATCGGCCTGAGAGTCGTGGTGCCGCCCTTCCCGTACAACGATCCCAAGACTTTCGAAGCCAATTCGAAGGACCGGGTGGTTATCTTCCGCAAACCGAACTACGACGGCATACACATCGAAGACGTCAAGCTGGTCAAGGGCGAGTGGCTGATCACCGGGCACAGCGGCGTGGTCCTGATCGTCACGGGCATGGGCATTTCGGTGAAACAGGCGCAGGCGCAGGCCTACCAGCGCGTGAAAAACATCCTGATACCCAACATGTACTACCGCAAGGACATCGGCGACCGCTGGTTCGAGGATCACGACAAGTTACATTCCTGGGGCTATCTGCGGGAGAGCTAGCGCAATCAAAGTGTGGCGCAACCGATGGATTTCCGTAGCGCCAACCCTGATGATTGGCGCCCCGAATTTCGACTAGCCCGATTTCGCAATGCCCGTCTTTTCGAACGACCCCGCTACGGAACGATCGCTGCAGCATTCGCTGAAGGATGCAACAGCTTTTGCGGCAATGACCGGGGTCGGCGAAACCTACCTGTCCGCCTTCGCGCTGTTCCTCAAAGCGAGCACGCCGCAGATTGGCCTGCTCGCATCGCTTCCCCCCATGCTCGCCTCGCTGATACAACTCGTTTCGGCGTGGATAGGACGTGTCACCGGCCGGCGCAAAGCGATCATCCTCGCCGGAGCCAGCATCCAGGCCTTCGCCTGGCTGCCCATACTCGGGCTGCCGTTGCTGTTTCCCGAGCATGCCGTTCCACTGCTGATCGCTTCGGTGGTTCTGTATCACGGCGGTGCCCACCTCACTACTCCGCAATGGAGCAGCCTGCTCGGCGACATCGTTCCGCCGCGCAAACGCGGGCGATTCTTTGCACAGCGCACGCGGCTGATTACCGCCATGACGTTCACGGCGCTGATGTGCGGCGGCCTGGTACTGCACTACTTCACGGGGCAAGGCCAGACGCTTTACGGGTTCATCAGCCTTTTCTGCACGGCGATCGTTGCGCGCCTGATTTCCATTTATCACCTGTCGCGCATGCACGACCCTTCCGGCCACGTCGCGGCGCTGGAGTTTCCCGTCGGCCGCGACTGGTGGGAACGCTTGCGCCAGTCGAACGCCGTGCGCTTCTCCCTGTTCTTCGCACTCATGCAGTTTTCCGTGGCGATCGCGTCCCCGTTCTTCACCGTCTACATGCTGCGCGATCTCGAATTCTCGTACCTCGCGTTCACGGTCAACAGCGGCACGGCGATCTTCGCGCAATTCCTCACCTTGTCGCAGTGGGGCCGGATCAGCGACGTGTTCGGCAACCGGCGGATCCTGGTGGTTACCGGCCTGTTCATTCCGCTTATGCCGATACTCTGGACGTTTTCGACGAGCGTCTGGTACCTCATCGCAATTCAAGCACTTAGTGGCTTCTCATGGGCCGGGTTCAGCCTCAGTGCGAGCA
>JAKEGN010000141.1 GCA_022615525.1 Woeseiaceae bacterium | reverse complement strand
GGACGAACTGAGCAGCGATAACGGTGCCTTGTTTACCGGGACAATACTCGAGGATCCCGCCTGGACACCACGCCGCGGCAGTCTGATGCTGGACTGGTCACCGAGCGAGTTCAGCCGATTGCGCCTGCAATACACCGACGATCGGGTACTGGCAGAAAGCGATAAACAATACTTTCTGCAATACCTCATGAGCCTCGGTGCTCATGGCGCACACCAGTTCTAGGAGGCTCGGATGAAACTTCGAATCCTTGCAGGGTTACTGATGCTGTTTCCGTTCTCTGCTGGAGCCTTGGAGATTTTCGCCTGTGAGCCAGAGTGGGCAGCGCTTGCGCGGGAACTGGCGGGCGACGACGCGAACATTACGGTGGCGACAACTGCATTCCAGGATCCGCACCGGCTCGAGGCCAAACCAAGCCTGATCGCTGCCTTTCGCGGCGCGGATTTGCTGATCTGCACGGGCGCTGACCTCGAGGTCGGATGGTTGCCGCTGCTGTTGCGCCGCTCGGGGAACCCGCAGTTGCGACCGGGGCAGCCGGGTTATTTCATGGCAGCTGATTACGTCCGAAAGCTCGAACTTCCGGACCGGCTCGATCGTGCAGAAGGTGACATGCATCCGCAGGGCAATCCGCATGTGCACCTGAATCCACACAATATCGCGCGCATTGCCAAAGCGTTGGCCGAGCGCTTGGCGCAGATCGATCCGGCACGCAGCGCGGACTACCAGCGTACGCAAAGCGATTTTCTGCTGCGCTGGGATGTTGCTATTGCTGCGTGGGAATCGACTGCTGCCGATCTGGCGGGCCTGCGACTGGTATCGCATCACCGCGGATTTTCGTATCTTGCCGACTGGTTGTATCTCGAGATCGTCGCGGATATCGAACCAAAACCCGGCATTCCACCCAGCGCCTCGCACCTCGCGAGCCTGGTCGAGCAACTGGCACCGCATCCGCCGGTCGCCATTATTCGCACACCGTACACGGATGCGAAAGCGTCGCTCTGGCTCTCGGACAAACTCGGCGTGCCGGCGCTGCAGTTGCCCTATACGGTGGGAGGTGGAGACGGCACGGACGACCTGTTCGGGTTGTTTGACCAAACGCTACGCTTGCTTGGGGACTTGCCAAAGTGAATACCACGGAAATTGCCATCCTGTTTCCCGCCTTCGTCGCGGGAGTCATCGTATTGAGTACGCACGTGCCGCTTGGCACCGAGGTTTTGCGGCGTGGCATCATCTTTATCGATATCGCAATTGCGCAGGTCGCCGGACTCGGGGTCATCGCCGCTGATCGATTGGGATTCGAACAAAGCGACTGGATGCTGCAGGTGTCAGCGGTTTCTGCTGCCCTGTTGGTGAGCTTCATTCTCAACTGGACCAACCGGCGTTGGCCCGATGTGCAGGAAGCACTGATTGGTATCTGCTTTGTCATGGCCGCCGCTGCCGGCATACTTCTGCTGGCGGGCAACCCGCACGGTGGCGAAAACCTGCGCGAGCTGCTCGTCGGGCAGATTCTTTGGGTCACCTACAGCCAGCTGCTACCGGTGACCTTGGTCAGCGCAGTCATTCTGGGTTTCTGGTTCCGCTTCAGGGATCGCATGAGCGGCCTGCCCTTCTACGTCCTGTTTGCTTTCTCGGTCACGATGTCGGTACAGCTCGTCGGCATATACCTGGTTTTCGCCAGCCTGATCATTCCAGCCCTGGCTACCTTGCGTATCGAACGGCGTTTCTTCCGGCTTGGCTGCGGCTATCTGCTAGGCGGTATCGGATTTGCGCTGGGGCTTGTGCTGTCTGCCTGGTTCGATTTGCCTTCAGGCGCAGTCATCGTCTGGACGCTGGCTGCCGTCGCCATAGTCTTTCGCTGGATAAATTCCTGGGTGCTGCGCGGAGCGGGCCGAAGAACCGGCGAAATTGTCACCGCGAATGTACCGGCGAAAGGTAGCGCCGAAACTTGGCGGAATTGACTAAACCCTGCCGCTTCAGGCGTGGTTATACGGGTCGCCGCTGTCGTCAACAGATTCAGGTTCTTCCAACTGCAATTCGATCAGGCTATCCGGCTCATCCATGAGTTCGTTGCAGCGTTTCTGAATCTCCGAGAGCTTCAGCGAAACGTAAGATCGGGAAAGTGGTGTGTCCATCGTCGTCTTGACGGCGAAACCGCCGTTCCTGCGTGTTGTCTGTCGCCACCCGGCGACAGGTCCATGTGTCGCAGTATAGAGACGGCCAAGACCCTGAAATGTGAAAGGATTCACAGTTCCTATGCCCAGGCTTTTTGTTTTCAATGGCTTATGTCAGGTAGCTGAGTCAAGTCCTGAGCTTTCAGCCGGCGATAAAAAAGGTCCGCCGCAGCGGACCTTCTTGTCCAGCCATTGCGACCTCAGGGTTTGAGGCGGTTGTATACACCCATGACGATGACCGTGCAGGCCGCAGCATTGAACAATGAGCTGACGCTGCCGAGCAGGGTCGTGAGGTACGGGCCCACGCCCCAGATGGGCTGCAGCGCGCCATGCACCATGGCCAGGGCCAGTGCCCCGATCAGGAACCGGGATGCATATTCCTCTTCTATGAAATAGCCACCGACCACGCCGGCGAGCGCTACCAGGGCCGCTTCCTCCGGAAGATTGACGAAAGCCGCGACCACAGCGATCAGCAGCGCGACCAGGCGCACGATTTTACTTAGACTCATGATTAACCCCTTGTCTGCCTTTGATTTATCTTTGTTGTTATTTGCAGCATTGCGCTGCCGTTACAGTAGGTCGAACGTAAGGCGGCGTAAGTCTAGCACCTATTCTGGATCAGTAGGTTTTAGTATTTAAAACAAATACTTAAGCTAAGAATTAGCGACCATAAATGGTGCAAGTGGCCGATTTCTGATCCCGGCAGGCGACCCGCTCAGTAGCGGACCAGCGCGGATCCCCAGGTGAATCCGGCACCGAAGGCTTCAAACAGGAGCAGGTCCCCGCGTTGCACCCGCCCGTCACGCACTGCGACATCCAGTGCCAGCGGGATGGACGCACTGGACGTATTGGCGTGCTGGTCGACTGTCACCACCACGCGATCCATGGGCAAGTCCAGCTTCTTCGCGGCGGCCGAAATGATCCGGAGGTTGGCCTGGTGCGGAATAAGCCAGTCTATGTCGCCCGGTTGCACCCCGTTTATCGACAGGGTCTCCCGGGCGATCGCATCCAGCACCCCGACGGCTGCGCGGAACACCTCGTTGCCTTTCATGTGGATGAACGCCTCTTCCCGCTGCACCAGGTCGTATCCCGATGAAATGCCGGCCGGAACGTGCAATGAGTCTTCATGGCGGCCATCGGCATGGATGTGCGTTGACATGACACCGGGTTTGTCCGCGGCTTTAAGCACGATCGCGCCTGCACCGTCGCCGAACAACACACAGGTACTGCGATCCTTCCAGTTGATGATGCGCGAATAGGTTTCCGCGCCGATGACGAGTACGCAGCTTGCGCCGCCCGTTTTGATGAAGCGGTTTGCAACATCGAGCGCGTAGATGAACCCGGCGCAGGCAGCATGCACATCGAATGCCGCGAAACCGCTGACTCCAAGCCGGCGTTGCACGATGCAGGCTGTGCTCGGGAAAACCTTGTCCGGCGTGGTCGTCGCGACAATTATCAGGTCGATGTCTTCCTTGCTGACCCCGGCCATCTGCAATGCCTTCAAAGCCGCTTCGAGCGCCATGTCCGAGGTGGTCTGGTCCTCGGCGGCGATGTGACGACGTTTGATACCGGTGCGCTCGCGAATCCATTCGTCCGAAGTATCGACCATGGCCTCGAAGTCCTTGTTGGCCATGACGCGCTCGGGCAAATACGCGCCGGTCCCGGCAATGCTGGAGTATTTCATCTGGTTGATCCTGGTCTAACGCTGAATGAAGGCAGCAATCTGGCGCACGGTGGGATAATCGAACAGATCCGTGATATCGACCTTGCCTGGATATTTCTGGTCAAACGCCAGCATGATCTCGGTGAGCGTCAGCGAACTGACGCCGCTTTCGAACAGGTTGTCGTCCGGGCCGATTGCCCTGTCCCTGACAAACTCGTGGCAAATTGCCAGCAGATCGGCAACCAGCGGGTCCGTTTCCGCTTTCTCATGCGGATTCTCCGCAGCCAATGACGCGAGTTCCTTCAGTGCTCCGGAGAACTCTCCGTCCTCGTAAGCCGCGGCCAGTTGCGAACGTTGAACTTTGCCGCTGGTGGTCTTGGGGATGCGGGCGACCGGCAACACATGCTCGACCTCGAGGCCGGCATGGGTGCCAATGAGCTT
>JAKEGN010000140.1 GCA_022615525.1 Woeseiaceae bacterium | reverse complement strand
TTTTCAGCGTGACAGATCGTCCGCCGAACAGGTTGGCCGAGCCCGGCAATACCTGCAGAGAGGTGACGCCGCCCGCCAGCGCCGCGACGAAGCCGGGGTCCTGGGGCCACACGCTGTGCTCGGCCCACACCTCCGCCGTATTCGGCGCCGTCCACTCGTTGCCGTCTGCGTGTGCAGCGACCGATGGAGACGGATAGACGCCTAGGTGCGAATGCACGTCGATGATGCCCGGTGTTATCCAGAGACCGGACGCGTCGATGACGGTCAGGCCGGCAGGATCCAGGCCGTTGCCAACTGCCTCGATGCGGCCATCGCGCAGGATGAGGTCCGCATTGTCGATGCGCGTACCGGTACCGGTCAGAACCGTGGCACCCTGCAGCAGCACGGCATCCGGCGACAACGGGCGGTAGCGAGTGGAATAAGGGGCAGGATCCGCTGAACCCGAATCGCCGAGGTCGCAAGCGGTGAGCACAGACAGCATTGCGAGGGCAGGGATGGTCAGCACTTTCATCGTGGGCTCCGGGATATTGCTACTGGGCATTCAAGTTGCGCACTATACCCTTTGCCGGGTAGCTGTTTCGATGGCACATTGCGCTGAGGAGGCCGGTATGGATCGTTGGGTAGTGCTGCTGTGTTGCGCCATGCTCGCGGGCCTTTCGAGCGCCGCCGGCGACGTCGGGGAGACGCCGCAATTTCATGACGATTACTACGAGGGGTTCGCGCAGGGCGTCTACTACGGATTGCTGCTGCGCGGCGAAGACTATGAGGTTGCCTGGTGCATGAAAGCCGAACTCGGCTACGAAGCGAAGACACTCGGCAGCGGCGGCGACTTCCAGAAAAACATCGAGGGGCTGCTCAACCGATGCCGCGAGAATGCCGCGGGCAAGAAGAATCCGGAAAGAGCGGTAATGCTCGCATTGGTCGGTGGGGAGGCCCGACTCGAGATGCCGCGCGCCATTGAGGCCTGGAACCGGCTCAAAGCGCATGCGGCCGGTCGCTGGCTTTTCTCGCGGCTGGTGTGCTGGCGTGCGCCGTACTTTGCATCAATCCGGCCGTTGTTCGTGCAACTCGGCGACGGCACCGTGGAAGTGCGCATGCGCAAGCGGCGCAGCGTCACCAACCACATCGGCACCGTGCACGCCATTGCAATGGCAAATCTTTGCGAACTCGCCGCAGGCACCATGATGGAGGCGCTGCTGGATCCCGGCCTGCGTTGGATTCCGCGTGCCATGACGATTCGTTACCTGGCCAAAGCCCGTAGCGACGTCGTTGCCAGGGCAACCATGCCGGGGATACCGCGGGGCGAAGCCCGGGATACCGTAGTCAGTGTGCGGGTCTGCGACGACCAGGGTATGGAGGTCGTGCAGGCGGATATCACCATGTACCTGTCACCGAGATCGACCAGTCGCTAAATTTCCGGATTTGAGACCTGTTTTGGCGTCACCGGTACCCGCCGTGGATAGAGTACGGCCGTCAGTGCAATCCGCGAGGCCCAGGAATGCAACCGGAAGTCATAATCTCGGACGCCGAGCTGCCTGCAGAGGTGCTGCAGGCGATCGAAAAGGGTCGAAAGATCGAGGCGATCAAGATCCTGCGCGAGCGCACCGGCCTGGGCCTTGCGAACGCCAAGGTGCTGGTCGATCGCGCTGCGCGCCGACGCGTCGAGCGGAATCCCGGGCAGACACTGAGCGAATCCGGGAGCGGCCTGCCTCGTCTCCTCGTATCACTGTTGCTGACAGTGTTGATTTTCGTCGTTTATCGCCACCTGACTTCCGCCTGAGACGGCTTCGCTGCGCCGCTGAGGGACCGCAACGCGAATCACCTCGTTCCCGGAAGATGCCCGATCCGCGGTATGATGCCGGCGTGCTCACGCCGAGCGAGACGAGGATCTGCGATGACCGACGCCACACAACCACGGGACCATGCACCCGGGGATAACCTGCACGATGACACGGACGATGTACCGAACAGCAGTTCGCTGGAGCAAAACGTCAAGTCGAAGGCAACCTGGCTGCGCCTGTTCTTCATACTGGTATTCGCCTTCCTTTATTTCGTGTCGCGTGTGGTGCTGTTTGCCGTCGTTCTGCTGCAGTTCTTCTGGCTGCTGTTCAATGGAGTGATCAACGAGCCGCTTCGCGCTCTGGGCCAATCGCTCGCCACCTACACCTACCAGATCGTGCGTTTTCTCACGTTCAACACCAACGTCCGGCCGTTTCCGTTTGATACTCCGTGGCCACCCTCGATGGCGATCGAAGATGCTCCGGCGGATGCCGACCGGAAAGACTGAGTATTTCCCGGGGATCTACCCGGGAAGCCGTTGCTCAACTGCCGGCCAGGGTATGCAGGATGCGGTGCCAGTGTTCCAGGGCACCGTAGAATTCGCGCACTTCGACCCGTTCGTTCAGGCCGTGTGAGAACTCGTCTTCCTCGCGGACGAACAGGCCCGAGATGCCATACGTTGGCATGCCGGCGATCCTTGTCTCGCGGCCGTCGGTGGCGTAAGGCGCCATGTAAGGAATCACCGGAATGCCCGGATAGCGCGCGTGTACCGAGGCAGAAACTGCGGCGGAAACGTCCTCGTTGAGATCCGACGCCGGTCCCGCTCGGGGTTCGTCGAGGGTCCTGATTTCCAGCGCCGGGTTCCGCGCTGCCGACTGCAACTTTTCTTTGACGTAGTCGGGGCTCACGCCTGGAAAAATCCGGCAGTTGACGGTCGCCGTGGCTGATTGGGGCAACGCATTTTCGGCATGACCTGCCGACAGCATCGTGGCGACGCACGTGGTCCGGATCAGGCCGACCTTCGCCGGGTCCCGGCTGATCACGTCGATCGCTTTTCGATCCCGAGGCTCCTTGGCGAAGCGGCGCATGGCGGCGCCGGACTCACCTGGTGTCATTTCTCCCATGACCTCGAAATAAGCGCGCGTCACTTCGTTGGTCTGCACCGGGAACTGGTAGGACTCGATATTTCTCAGCACTTCGGCAAGCTCGTAGATTGCGTTGTCCTTGCGCGGCATCGAGCTGTGGCCGCCCGGATTGCGAATCGTTAGGTCGAAACTCGCGTAGGATTTTTCAGCCGCCTGCAGATAGTAGGCCCTGGGCTGATGGTTGGTATCGAGGAGGCCGCCGCCGCCATCGGAATTCAGCACGTATTCCGCATCCGTCAGTTCGCGATGTGTGGTCACGAGATCGCGAATTGTTTCCATGTTGGTTTCTTCATCCCCGCTGAATGCGATAATGAGATCGCGCGTTGGCACGAAACCTTCCGCCTTCAGTCGCAAAAAAGTGGTGCTGAGCATCGTGACACCGAACTTGTTGTCCAGCGTGCCCCGCCCGAAGAAGTAGCCGTCTTCCTCGATCAGCGTGTAAGGATCGCGTTCCCAGTCCTGCGGCAGCGCGTCAACGATATCCATGTGCGCAATCAGCAGGATCGGCTTGCGGCCTGAGGAATTGTCACCGCGGTAGCGGACGACCAGCGACGCCGTTTGCTCGCCGCCGGACAGCAGGAACGGGAGTACATGCACGTCGCCTTCGTCGAAGCCACCTGCGAGAAACAGGTCAGCGAGGTACCCGGCGACCTCCGGTACCTTGCCGTGACCCTCGGAAGATCGGACAGCGACGATGTCGCGGAATATTTCCAGCGCCTGTCGCTGGTAGTCAGCGGTGTAATACGAACTTTGATTCTGGGCTGCGACCGGCAGCGCCAAGGCGGCCGTGAGGACGAAGCCGAAGGTCGGTTTCAACATGAACGGTACCTGGAAGTCCGAGTGAATACAGGCAAGCATATCCAATACCCTGCGGGGCCGCGACAGGCCGGCAAGCCACGGGACCGCGGATCGCCCTGCAATTCTGCGACATTTGCCCAATTTACGGGCCCCGGATGCTGGTAAATTCCCGGACATGGACAGTGAATTCATCGTGCAACACTGGGGCTTGTTGGCGGGAGCGTTGCTGGTTGTCGCGGTCGTCCTGCATCTCGCATTGTCGGGATGGCAGCGCTCGCCATCTGGCCAGCTGCGCCACGCACTGGTCGGCATGCAGGAGCAAAGGCGTGCGGCGGCAAAAGCGACGGATGTCACGGAAAAAGCCGAGGCCCGGCTGGACAAGCTGCTGCAGTCCAGGGACAAGCTGCGGCCCAGCCTGCTGCAGGAGGCGAAGGATGCCCTGCAGGATGCGCGCGCGCTGCAGAAAATTGCCGAAGACAGGTTGCTGGTTGCCGAGAACCAGGTGCGCCGCATCATCCTCGAGGAATTTCCACCGGTCAAACAACTCAAGTTGCGCCGGCAATACCTGCCTGCGGACATACGCGATCCCCGGCCTTTCAGCTTCTGACCGGCAAGCGCGGCTCGCTCGCGCCCCCGATTCCTCCTGCGACCGCGGCCGGGCGGCCCCGAGTACTCACAAGGTATCGGCTTCGCTGTTCTCCGGCCAGCCACTCCAGCCAGGCCCCCTGACCACGCGTCCGGGAAGC
>JAKEGN010000139.1 GCA_022615525.1 Woeseiaceae bacterium | reverse complement strand
GTCGCGAGCACTGCTCGCTCCTACAGGAGCCGATCGAAGCATTGTAGGAGCGAGCAATGCTCGCGACCGGTCATTGTGCCTGCCTGACCTTTTCCGCGTAGTTCCATGAGCCGGTGAGGCGTGTTTGCGGTTTGTGGCCGCGCAGGAACTCGCGGCGCCAATCGTGAAAAGCCTCGGATTGCATGTCGGCCGGTAATTGCCAGGACTTGCGGCGAAAGTAATGCGCAACGTACTCGTCGAGGAATCCGGCCTGTTGCACGAACAAAAGGTCGTCCAGGTAGGGATCGACGTCCACCGGGCTTTCACCGCGCTGTTCCTGCCAGGTTTCGAGCAGATGCTGGCGAGCCGTGAGTTCGCAATCGAAGGACGTTGCGCGTGCCGGGTTGTCACCGCCGATCTGCAACTGGCAGGCGCTTCGCGTCAGGCTGTAGCTGACCCAGCTCTGGAGCACGGGATCGTCGTCCCGCAGGGCAATATCCGACAGGTAGAAAGTATCGCCGTCCGTAACCCCGTCACGCAGGTAGATCTCGCCGCCGCAGGCGGCGGCAGCGATGGACATCAGGACCGGAATCAGCAACAGTCGGCGCATACGGCAATATCCTGCGATACTGCAGGTTAACCCATGCTGAATAATTGTCTGTGAACTGCCGCCCGGTTCAGCCGCTATTCCGGCCGTAACCGGTCATCGCCTTGTCGACGGCCACCGCTACAAACAGGTACACGGCAAAAAACAGCGCCGCATGAACCCAGCCATTGTCGATCCACCGGATGAGCACCAGGGCGACATAGGCCAGCGCCGCGCCGGCGAGTCCCGGCACAAATCGAATCATGGACAAATTCCCTGGTCCCGGCTATTGCTTAACGGGAGCCGGCAGCGCCTCACCAGCCCGGAAAGGGTAATTGGCAAAGAACTTTGGCACGCCTTCGTTGACTGACTGCTCCAGGTTCTCGAGTTTGTCTTCGGTTATTCGGCCTACTCCTACAGCTTCCCATACCAGCTGTTTTTTCCCGGCATCGATGAGATCGATATTGAAGGTGCCTTCCGTGTACTGCGACACATGGGTTTCCGTTCCGTAACCGTAGCCGCCCCAGGGTCCGTAGTAGCCCCCTCGATAGCCGTAGTAACCGCCCATCGTCGAAGGTGTCGTCGTGATCTTTGTCTTGTCCTGGATAAATGCGTTGAAGTTCACCAGCAGGTCGGGATTGTCGGACAGGGTATAGCCCCGGGCCTCCATCTCTTTTGAAATGGCGGCGAGCATGTACTTGGTGAACAGGCTCTGGTAACCCTGCCCGTCAGGACCTGCGCCCTCGATGAAATTGTAGGTTCGATAGCCGCTGAAATCCGCCGCCCTGTCGTAATCGGAGCGTATGTCAGGGCCCGACGAACAGCCGGAAAGGGTAAGCGCGCAAAGGGCGACACAAGAGATATACAAGCGATTGATCAGGTACTTCATGAAATCCTCCACAGGGCTTCCGGCGGCGCCAGCAACAAACCCAGTAACGTGCATACTACTATTGTGGCGAACGGAGCGGCAATTTAAACGGCTCGCTGGCAAGGCCTGTTTGTTGGCATTCGCCGATGGGAACGATAATAATTGCGCGGCTGACAACACCTCGCCATTTATAAAATAAGCTTGACAATCAGCCACTTGGGCTGGATACCGGGAAGCCTCCATGAACCGACCTCATGCAATGAGACGATCGTCTTTCACTACCGGCCAACGGCTGATGATCGCTGCCAGCCTTGCAATGGCACTGCTTGCGACGAGAGCGGCCGCCGATGAGGACACTGACGTCGTTGTTTTCAAAAACGGGGACCGGTTGACCGGCGAAATGAAATCGCTGGACCGCGGTCGCCTCAGTTTCGAGACCGACCCTACCGGCACGATCGACATAGAGTGGGACAAAGTCGCATACATCCGTGTCGACCAGGACATCCAGGTGCAGACCGAAAGTGGTGTGCAGTACTTCGGGCAGATCAGGATGGCAAAGCAGGAGTTCAAGGTAGTGGTCGATACCGCGGACGGTCCGGCAGAACTCGACAGCAGCCAGGTCGTTGCCATGGACCCGATCGATACGGGAGGATTTCGTGCTTTGGATGTGAACGTCTCGGTCGGTTACAACTTTTCGAAGGCCAGCAACATCACGCAACTGAACGTCGGCATGGACACCGAGTACCGCAGCGTGAAGCGTGTATTGTCGGCCGATTTTGCGTCCCAGCTGTCGAACAGCGACAGCAGCGAATCCAGCCAGCGGCAATCACTGGAGTTCAATTACACCCGACTTCGGCCGAACCGCTGGCTGAATGACGGTGGCATAAGTTTCGATGCCAACGATGAACTCGGGCTGAACCTGCGTACATCGCTGTCGGCAGGCGGCGGACGTTACCTGGTGCAGACAAATAACAGCCTCTTCATCCTGAAAGGCGGACTGAAAGCGACACGCGAGAACAATGTCGATGTCCCGGAAGATGTCAACTCCCTGGAATCCTATGGCACGATGACGTGGGAGTGGTATCGATACGATACTCCGGAACTGGACTGGTCGACGACCCTGGAAGTCATCCCGAGCCTGACGGAATCAGGGCGGGTACGCGGCGAATACGATGCGACACTCAGGTGGGAAATCATGACCGATTTCTACTGGCAACTGGAGTACTACTACAGCTACGACAACAAGCCCCAGACCGAAGACGCGTCGAGCAATGACTATGGCATAACGACATCCCTCGCCTACAAGTTCTGACTGGCCGCATCAGGCTCGATAACATCCAAGGTACGATCAGACTATGTCGGATAATCCGCTCCTGTGAAGCTCAGCATCATCATTCTTGCCGCCGGCCAGGGAACGCGCATGCGCTCTGCATTGCCGAAGGTCCTGCAGCTTCTGGCCGGAAAACCGCTGTTGCAGCACGTCATCGACAGCTCGAAAGCACTGGGTGCCGCCGATATCTGCGTTGTCTACGGCTTTGGCGGAGAAACTGTGAAAGCTCCCTTTTCCGGCAGCAAACTGCGCTGGGCATTGCAGGAGAAACAGCTGGGCACCGGGCACGCGGTGATGCAGGCGATGCCGGGCACACCCGACGATCATCGCGTGCTGATACTTTTCGGTGACGTGCCCCTCATTAGACCGCAGACGCTGCAGCGCGTGATCGACGCGTGCAAGGCTGACGATGTGGCGGTGCTGACGGTCGAGATGGACAACCCTTACGGATACGGGCGCATCATTCGCCGCGACGGCAAGGTCGTGCGCAACGTCGAGGAAAAAGATGCGACGGACGAGGAGCGCAGGATCACGGAGATAAACACGGGCGTTCAATGCATGCCCGCCGCGCGACTGAAG
>JAKEGN010000017.1 GCA_022615525.1 Woeseiaceae bacterium | reverse complement strand
TGGCAGAGATGCCGACGCTGAATCAGGCGCGCGCGATGCTGCTTGGCCTGTTCGTAGCACCGATAACGAGGCTGGTACGCACGCTTGCTGAACCACCTGCAATGCTCGCTCGGACCCTGTCCGCCCGGGCCGAGCAGTAAGCAGCGCAATTATTTTCACTGATTCAGGATTTACCCAGAGGAATACAGAAATGGCAATGTCAAACCAGGATCTGCTCAAGGAATTGAGCGCCAAGCCGATCATGGAAGTCGTCGAGCTCGTGAAGATGCTCGAAAGCGAGTGGGGTGTGTCTGCAGCTGCCCCGGTAGCGGTTGCGGCTGTCGGCGGGGCTGCTGCTGCAGCACCCGCGGCGGAAGAGAAGACGGAGTTCGATGTCGTGATGACCAGCTTCGGCGCCAACAAGGTCGGCGTCATCAAGGCGGTTCGCACGATCACGGGCCTCGGCCTGAAGGAAGCCAAGGATGCCGTCGAAGGCGCTCCGTCCGTCATCAAGGAAGGCGTATCGAAGGCAGACGCAGCAAACTTCAAGAAGCAGCTTGAAGAAGCAGGCGCCACGGTAGAGCTCAAGTAATTACTTGATACACCGGTCTTTGATGCAGGACTTTGCAGTCCACCAGTCGGACATGCTGCCGGCCGATAACTTCGGCCGGCAGCGTGTTCGCGTCTGCGTGTTTGGTGCCGGCGCAAATCTGTCGGCGGCGACACGCAAAAATTTCTAGTTGAGCGGCAGTTTGCCGGCCGGGAATCCGGTCTGCAGAAACCGCTGAGGAAGGTACTCTCGAATGGCTTACTCATTCACCGAGAAAAAACGCATCCGCAAGGATTTCGGCAAGCGCCAGACAATACTGGACGTACCGTACCTGCTGTCGATCCAGCTGGACTCCTACAAGAAGTTTCTGCAGGTCGATGAAAGCGGGGTGAAGCGCGATGAAGTCGGCTTGCATGCCGCATTCAAGACCGTGTTTCCGATCGTCAGTTATTCCGGCAATGCAGCCCTCGAGTACGTGAGCTACCGGCTCGGTGAGCCTGTGTTCGACGTCAAGGAATGCCAGATGCGTGGCCTGACCTATGCGGCACCCATTCGGGTCAAAGTGCGCCTGGTCATTTATGACAAGGACGCCAGCGGCACGCCCAAGCCGGTCAAGGACATTCGGGAGCAGGAAGTGTATCTCGGTGAAATGCCGCTGATGACCGATCACGGGACGTTCGTGATCAACGGTACCGAGCGGGTCATCGTGTCGCAGCTGCACCGTTCCCCGGGTGTGTTCTTCGATCACGACAAGGGCAAGACGCACTCATCGGGCAAGCTGTTGTTTTCTGCGCGGATTATTCCCTATCGCGGTTCCTGGCTGGATTTCGAGTTCGACCCGAAGGACAGCCTGTTCGCGCGTATCGACCGACGCCGAAAACTCCCGGTGACGATCATCCTGCGGGCGCTGGGACTTACCAACGAGGAAATGCTCGATATTTTCTTCGAGCACAACGAGTTCTTCCTGTCGTCGAAAGACATTCGCATGGGGCTGGTACCAGGGCGCCTGCGCGGCGAGACGGCGATGTTCGAGATCAAGCTCGGCCGCAAGGTCATCGTCGAGGAAGGCCGGCGCATTACGGCCAAGCACGTGCGGGAAATGGAGCAGTCGAAGATCGATACGCTGGTCGTGCCGGCCGAATACCTCGAGGGCAAGATCCTCGCGCACGATGTCATCGACAAGGAGACGGGCGAATTGCTGGCTGCGGCCAATGCCGAGCTGAGCGTCGAGCTGATCGAGCTGCTGATCAAGAAGGGAATCGACAGGATTCGCACCCTGTATGTCAATGACCTCGATCGTGGTCCGTACATTTCCAATACGCTGAACATCGATCCGTCAACCACGCGCCTCGAAGCGCTGGTCGAAATCTATCGGATGATGCGCCCGGGCGAACCGCCAACCAAGGAAGCTGCGGAGAACCTGTTCCAGAACCTGTTCTTCAATGGCGACCGGTACGACCTGTCGGCCGTCGGCCGCATGAAGTTCAACCGGCGTGTCGGCCGCGAGACGTCCGAAGGTGCCGGCGTGCTCGACAATTCGGACATCCTGGATGTCCTGAAGACCCTGATCGACATTCGCAACGGTTATGGAACGGTCGACGATATCGATCACCTGGGCAATCGCCGCGTTCGCAGCGTCGGTGAAATGGCGGAGAACGCTTTCCGCGTCGGGCTGGTTCGTGTCGAGCGCGCGGTCAAAGAGCGGCTGACACAGGCCGAGACCGAAGGTCTCATGCCCCAGGAGATGATCAACGCCAAGCCGGTGGCTGCCGCGGTCAAGGAATTCTTCGGCTCCAGCCAACTGTCGCAGTTCATGGACCAGAACAATCCGCTGTCGGAAGTCACGCACAAGCGCCGCGTCTCCGCGCTCGGGCCAGGCGGCCTGACACGTGAGCGCGCCGGTTTCGAAGTCCGAGACGTACACCCGACGCACTATGGCCGGGTTTGCCCGATCGAAACGCCGGAAGGCCCGAACATCGGCCTGATCAATTCGCTGGCCGTCTATGCGCGCACCAACGAGTACGGCTTTCTCGAAACCCCGTATCGCAAGATCATCGATGGCAAGGCGACTTCGGAAATCCAGTACCTGTCGGCAATCGAGGAGAGCCAGTACGTCATCGCGCAGGCGAACGCGGAACTTGACAAGAACGGACGCCTGACGGAAGACCTGGTCTCGGTGCGGCACAAGAACGAGTTCACGCTGGCCGACCCGTCCGTGATCCAGTACATGGACGTTTCGCCGCGGCAGATCGTTTCGGTCGCCGCGTCGCTGATCCCGTTCCTCGAGCACGACGACGCCAACCGCGCCCTGATGGGCTCGAACATGCAACGCCAGGCCGTCCCGACGCTGCGCTCGGAAGCGCCGCTGGTCGGTACCGGCATGGAACGCGCCGTCGCGGTCGACTCCGGTGTCACGGTCGTCGCGAAGCGCGGCGGTGTGGTCGATTCGGTCGATGCCTCGCGCATCGTGGTCCGGGTCAATGACGACGAAACCGACGCATCGGAATCCGGCGTCGATATCTACAACCTGACCAAGTACACACGTTCGAACCAGAACACCTGTATCAACCAGCGGCCGCTGGTGAAGGCCGGCAATGTGATATCGCGCGGGGACGTGCTCGCTGACGGACCGTCGACCAACATGGGCGAGCTGGCGCTGGGCCAGAACCTGCTGGTCGCGTTCATGCCGTGGAACGGCTACAACTTCGAGGACTCGATCCTGATCTCGGAGCGCGTCGTCAAGGAAGACCGATTCACGACCATCCATATCGAAGAACTGTCCTGCGTTGCGCGGGATACCAAGCTCGGATCCGAGGACATCACCGCCGACATACCGAACGTCGGTGATGCGGCCCTTGCGAAGCTCGACGAATCCGGTATCGCGTTCATCGGCGCAGAAGTCAGCGCCGGCGACATCCTGGTCGGCAAGGTAACGCCGAAAGGCGAGACTCAGCTGACGCCCGAGGAAAAACTGCTGCGGGCGATATTCGGCGAGAAGGCGTCCGACGTTAAAGATACGTCACTGCGGGTACCGCCCGGCATGGATGGCACCGTCATCGACGTGCGCGTGTTCACGCGCGACGGTGTCGAGAAGGATGCGCGTGCCCTGTCGATCGAAAAATCGGAGCTGGAAAGCGTTCGCAAGGACCTCGACGATACATTGCGTATTCTCGAAGAGGACATCTATGAGCGTATCGAGCGCATGTTGCTCGGCAAGGTCGCCCAGGGCGGGCCGAACAAGCTGAAAGCCGGTGCCAAGATCACCAAGGCGTACCTGGACGAGGTGGCGCGCGAGAAGTGGTTCGAAATTCGCCTGAAGAACGACGAAGCGAACGAACAGCTCGAAACCGCGGCGGAAAGGCTGAAAGCGCAGCGTGCCGATTTCGATCGCCGCTACGACGAGAAGAAAGCCAAGATCACCGCCGGTGACGATCTCGCCCCGGGCGTCCTGAAAATGGTCAAGGTCTACCTGGCCGTGAAGCGGCGCATCCAGCCCGGTGACAAGATGGCCGGCAGACACGGCAACAAGGGCGTCATCTCGACCATCGTGCCGGTGGAAGACATGCCGTACCTGGCCGATGGCACGCCGATCGACATCGTGCTGAACCCGCTCGGCGTCCCGTCGCGAATGAACGTCGGCCAGGTGCTGGAAACGCACCTCGGTTGGGCGGCCAAGGGTCTCGGCAAGAAAATCGACGACATGCTGAGGGCGCAGGAATCGACGGCAAAGATTCGCCAGTTCCTGGAAACCATCTACAACAAGACCGGGGGCCGTGAAGAGGACATCAAGTCCTTGAACGACGCGGAGATCCTCGAGCTTGCCGGCAACCTGGTGAACGGTGTGCCGACGGCAACGCCGGTATTCGACGGCGCGACCGAAGACGAGATCAAGATCCTGCTGAAGCTTGCGGACCTCCCGGAGAGCGGCCAGGCGCGTCTGTCCGATGGCCGGACCGGCGATACGTTCGATCGTGACGTCACCGTCGGCTACATGTACATGCTGAAGCTCAACCACCTGGTCGATGACAAGATGCATGCGCGTTCCACCGGGCCCTACAGCCTGGTCACGCAGCAACCGCTGGGCGGCAAGGCGCAATTCGGCGGCCAGCGTTTCGGCGAAATGGAAGTGTGGGCGCTGGAAGCCTATGGCGCGTCTTACACGCTGCAGGAAATGCTCACGGTCAAGTCGGACGACGTGCAGGGCCGCACCAAGATGTACAAGAACATCGTGGACGGCGAGCACGAAATGGATGCGGGAATGCCCGAGTCGTTCAATGTGCTGGTCAAGGAGATTCGTTCTCTTGGCATCAACATTGAGCTGGAGACAGAGTAATGAAAGATCTTCTGAAGCTTTTCAAGTACCAGAACCCGGTCGACGATTTCGATGCAATTCGCATCGGACTTGCGAGCCCGGACATGATCCGCTCCTGGTCTTTCGGCGAGGTCAAGAAGCCGGAGACGATCAACTACCGGACCTTCAAGCCGGAACGCGACGGCCTGTTCTGCGCCAAGATCTTCGGCCCGATCAAGGACTATGAATGCCTGTGCGGCAAGTACAAGCGGCTGAAGCACCGCGGTGTGGTCTGCGAGAAGTGCGGCGTCGAAGTCACCCAGACCAAGGTACGCCGCGAGCGCATGGCGCATATCGACCTGGCAAGCCCGGTCGCGCACATCTGGTTCCTGAAATCGCTGCCGTCGCGTATCGGCCTCATGCTCGACATGACCTTGCGCGAAATCGAGCGCGTGTTGTATTTCGAGGCTTTCGTTGTCGTCGAACCTGGCATGACGCCGCTGGAGCGCGGCCAGCTCATGACCGACGAGATGTACCTCGAGGCGATCGAACAGTATGGCGACGAGTTCGATGCCCGCATGGGCGCTGAAGCGGTGCGCGAGATGCTCTCGACCATCGACCTGCAACGCGAAGTGCTGCAGGTACGCGAGGAAATCAATGGCACGCGATCGGAAACCAAGATCAAGCGCCTGTCGAAGCGGCTGAAACTGCTGGAGTCTTTCATCGAGTCGGGTAACCGGCCCGAATGGATGGTAATGACCGTCTTGCCGGTGCTGCCGCCGGATCTGCGTCCGCTGGTGCCGCTGGATGGCGGCCGCTTTGCGACCTCGGACCTGAACGACCTGTACCGTCGCGTCATCAATCGCAACAACCGCCTGCGGCGCCTGCTCGAGCTCAATGCGCCGGACATCATCGTGCGCAACGAAAAGCGCATGCTGCAGGAGTCGGTCGATGCGTTGCTGGACAACGGCCGTCGCGGCCGTGCGATCACCGGCACGAACAAGCGGCCGCTGAAATCGCTGGCCGACATGATCAAGGGCAAGCAGGGCCGGTTCCGCCAGAACCTGTTGGGCAAGAGAGTCGATTATTCCGGTCGCTCGGTGATTGTAGTAGGTCCTACTCTGAGACTGCACCAGTGCGGCCTGCCGAAGAAAATGGCGCTCGAACTCTTCAAGCCGTTCATATTCTCGAAGCTGCAATTGCGCGGCGAGGCGACGACGATCAAGGCGGCCAAGCGCCTCGTCGAGCGCGAAGGCGCGGAAGTCTGGGACATTCTCGAGGAAGTCATTCGCGAACATCCCGTGATGCTGAACCGTGCGCCGACACTGCATCGCCTCGGCATCCAGGCGTTCGAGCCGGTGCTGGTCGAAGGCAAGGCCATCCAGCTGCATCCGCTGGTGTGCACGGCGTTCAACGCCGACTTCGACGGCGACCAGATGGCCGTGCACGTGCCGCTGTCCATCGAGGCGCAGCTCGAAACGCGCGCCCTGATGATGGCATCGAACAACATCCTGTCGCCGGCAAACGGCGAGCCGATCATCGTGCCGTCGCAGGACGTGGTACTCGGCCTGTATTACATGACGCGCAAGAAGGTCAACGGCAAGGGCGAAGGCATGACCTTCGCGGATGTCGACGAAGCAAGGCGCGCCTATGAAGGCGGTCATGTCGAGCTCCAGGCCAAGGTTCGTGTACGTGTGCCGTTGCGCGATCCGGAAAGCACCGACGACAAGGCAACGATCGTCAAGCTGGTGGACACGACCGTCGGCCGCGCGTTGCTGTCGACCTTGCTGCCGCCGGGCCTGAGTTTCGACCTCATCAACCGCGACATGAGCAAGAAGGCCATCTCGAGCGTAATCAACGCCTGTTATCGAAACCTCGGCCTGAAAACGACCGTCGTATTCGCCGACCGCCTGATGTACACGGGCTTCCGTTTTGCCACGATTGCGGGTATTTCCATCGGCGTCAACGACATGGTCGTGCCCGAATCCAAGGAATCGATCCTTGCCGTGGCCGAATCGGAAGTCAAAGAGATCCAGGACCAGTTTGCATCCGGCCTGGTAACCGACGGCGAGCGCTACAACAAGGTCGTCGATATCTGGTCGCGTACCAACGACCAGGTCGCCAAGGCCATGATGGACAAGCTCGGCACCGAGATGGTCAAGGACTCGACCGGCAAGCAGGGAGCCCAGGAATCCTTCAACTCCAGCTCCATGATGGCGGACTCCGGCGCCCGCGGTTCTGCAGCGCAGATCCGGCAGCTCGCTGGCATGCGAGGCCTGATGGCCAAGCCGGACGGTTCGATCATCGAAACGCCGATCACTGCCAACTTCCGCGAAGGCCTGGACGTTTTGCAGTACTTCATCTCGACCCACGGCGCCCGCAAGGGCCTCGCGGACACCGCGTTGAAGACCGCGAACTCCGGCTACCTGACGCGCAGGCTCGTCGACGTTGCCCAGGACCTGGTCGTGACCGAGACGGACTGCCAGACACGCAATGGCATCTCGATGTCACCGCTGGTCGAAGGCGGCGATGTCGTCGAGCCGCTGCGCGAGCGCGTGCTCGGCCGGGTACTGGCCGAACCGGTAATGATACCGGGCACCGACAAGGTCGCATTCGACGCCGGCGCGATGCTGGACGAAGCGAGTGTGGCGCGGCTCGAGGAACTGTCGATCGACAACGTTCTGGTCCGTTCGCCGATTACCTGCGAAGTGCGTTACGGCGTCTGCGCCCAGTGTTACGGACGTGACCTGGCGCGTGGCCATCGCATCAACATCGGCGAGGCGGTCGGCGTTATCGCCGCACAGTCCATCGGTGAGCCTGGCACGCAGCTGACGATGCGCACCTTCCACATCGGTGGTGCGGCGTCGCGATCGGCAGCCGTCAGCAGCATCGAGATCAAGAACAACGGTGTCGTCAAGCTGAACAACATCAAGACGGTGGAGCACCGCAAGGGTTACCTGGTCGCAGTGTCACGCTCCGGCGAAATCTCGGTCATCAACGAGCATGGCCGCGAGCGCGAACGTTACAAGGTGCCCTACGGCGCAACCATCAACTGCAAGGACGGCGACGCGGTGACGCTCGGCCAGGTCGTTGCAAGCTGGGACCCGCACACGCACCCGGTCGTCACCGAAGTGGGAGGCAACCTGCAGTTCGAGGACTTCATCGACGGTGTCACGGTAACGGAACAGGTCGATGAGTTCACCGGGCTGACCAGCATCGTCATTCTCGACCCGAAACAGCGCGGCGGCTCAGGCAAGGATCTGCGGCCCGTTGCCCGGCTGGTCGATGACAAAGGCAAGGACGTTTGCTTCGCGAAGACGGACCTGCCGGCAGTGTATGTACTGCCGCCCGGCGCCATCATCTCGATGAACGACGGGGCCAAGGTATCGGTCGGCGACATCATCGCACGCATTCCGCAGGAATCGTCGAAGACGCGCGACATCACCGGTGGTCTGCCGCGCGTGGCCGACCTGTTCGAGGCGCGCAAGCCGAAGGAACAGGCCATCATGGCCGAGTTCACCGGCACGGTCAGCTTCGGCAAGGAGACCAAGGGCAAACAGCGGCTGGTCATTACCGACGAGCAGAGCGAACGTCACGAGGAACTGATTCCGAAATGGCGGCACCTGAACGTGTTCGAAGGCGAGCAGGTGGTGCGCGGCGAAGTGATAGCCGACGGCGAGCCCAACCCGCATGACATTCTGCGATTGCAGGGTGTCGAGTCGCTCGCAGATTACCTGGTACGGGAAATCCAGGACGTGTACCGGCTGCAGGGCGTAAAGATCAACGACAAGCACATCGAAGTGATCATCCGGCAGATGCTGCGCAAGGTGTATATCACGGATCCGGGCGACAGCAATTTCCTCCGCGGCGAACAGATCGACCGGTCGCGCGGGCTGGAGATTAGCGAGCAACTGCAGGCCCAGGGGAAGAACCCGATCGTCATGGAGCCGATTCTGCTGGGCATTACCAAAGCCTCGCTGGCGACGGAATCGTTCATTTCGGCGGCGTCCTTCCAGGAGACCACGCGAGTCCTTACCGAGGCTGCCGTTCGCGGCCTGCGGGATGACCTGCGCGGCCTGAAGGAAAACGTCATCGTCGGGCGGCTGATACCGGCTGGAACCGGCTTTGCACACCATGCGGAACGGCGCCGCACACGCGAACAGGACCTGGCAGACCAGTTACGGGAGCTGGAGTCGCGGACGGTGGCTGCCGAGGCGGAAGCACTCGAGGAAACCAGG
>JAKEGN010000138.1 GCA_022615525.1 Woeseiaceae bacterium | reverse complement strand
TGGTCTTTGACAAAAGCTCGTCTGCCTTGCTGCGAGAAAAGCGCGGATGTATGGACTCGATAAAATCGAGCAGCTGTGAGACACGAATCCATCGCGGCAGGACGGCAACATCCGCTATGAAACAGATGTTTTGCATGAGCTCCTTTCTCTGCCTGAACGGATCCAGCCCGAGCACAGTAAGATCGCCCTCGCAGTCGGTCAGGCCAAGTACCGCTTTCAGCAGCGTCGTCTTGCCCGCACCGTTCGGCCCGATCAGCCCCATGATGCGTCCTTTCTCTATCTCGAAACTGACGTCATCGACGGCCCGCAAACGACCGTATGACTTCGAGACATGGCGGGCACTGATCAGGCTACTCATCCTTCTCTCCCTTGCCAGGTGCTTGCTGGTTGTCCGAGTGCCTGCGCAGATCGTCGATGTCGAGCCCGAGTCGCGAGATGGTCGCCGCAATTTTCGGCCATTCCTCGTCGAGAAATCGCTGGCGCTCGTCTTTCATTAACTGCCGGCGCGCGCCAGCGGTAACAAACATGCCGCGGCCGCGCTTCTTCTCGACCAGCCCCTCATCGACCAGCTCCTGATAGCCCTTCAATACCGTCAGCGGATTAAGGCGGTACTCCGCGGCTACGTTGCGTACGGAGGGCAGAGCATCGCCATCCACGAGAACTTCCTCGAGTATCATCGCGACCACCCGGTCCCGAAGTTGCCTGTATATCGGCAGGTCGTTATTCCATTTCGGGTCCATTATTTATCCGTATGTGGCCCTCGCGCGGGTATTCGCACGAGACTGGGTGACGCCTGCCGTCGCTGTGCCTGCAAAGGTAGCGTTGCGGCTTCGCACTAAGGTGCTACCTCGGCATTCCGGTCGTCGGCAGGTCCCTGCCGGTGTGATTCAAGAAATGTGTCTATGCCGAACACGACCAACTGCACCGACGCATCCATAAGCGATGTGCGAGCGGTCGGCCGGTCGTTTTCTGCGGGTGACAGGGGTGACTGCGGTACCGGGCGGCTCGTTGCGCTTTCGCTCGTGCCCTGTTGTGGCACGTTGCCACGCGCCTGCCCAAGGACGACGGCGATCAACAGTAGCGCCACAACCGAAATTCGGACGATGCTGTGCAGTGTTCGGATGGAAGGAAATGTCATGGCCTTTGTCTCTGCTCAAATCGGCCAGCCGACGAGGCTGGTGAACTGGTGTTGTAGTCAACTATAACACCATACTAAATGATTGCAAGAAGATTAAACCGATTGCGCTCCGGCTGGCGTTAATTAAGGAGTGGTGCCAAATTTTTTCGTTTTAAAAGTCAAAGAGTTACCAAAACATGCCCAGTGCAGGCCGCAACACCCGCCAAATCGGCGCCGTGGCTTTACCGTCTTCCCGGGGCAAAACCGCGTTCCATGACCGCGAGGTCCCTGCCTGAATGGTGGCCCGATACCACTACCCCCCTGCAAGCGCCGGGCTGCTTTCAGAGACCCGGGTCCTCACCTATTCTGGCCACATGAAGGACCTTACAGAAGACTCTGCACTCATGCTGCGCTACAGGGACGGGGACCTCGAAGCCTTCGAGGTCCTGTACCGTCGGCACAACCAGGCACTGTACCGGTACCTGCTCAGGCTGTGCATGAATCGCGATGTCGCCGAGGACATTTACCAGGAAGTCTGGAAGAAAATCATCAGTTCTCGCGCCCGCTACCAGGCGACGGCGAAGTTCAACACCTTTCTCTATCGGGTTGCGCACAATTCGTTCATAGACCATATGCGGCGCAACAAGCGGTACTCGTCCGCCGGTGACTACGATCCTGACGACAGCATCCATGATGCAGACGAACCCGATATCGCAGCAGAAAAACAGTTGCTGAGACGGCGCCTCGACGCGGCACTGGCAAACCTGCCCGACGAGCAACGGGACGCGTTTCTGCTTCACGAGGAAGGCGGCCTGGGCCTGGACGCAATCGCTCTGATAAGCGGTGTCAGCCGCGAGACTGTAAAGAGCCGCCTGCGTTATGCAAACAGCAAGCTCAAGGCAGCATTGATTCAACCGGTTGCATCACCCGGAGAAAGCGCATGAGCCACCACGAGTTCGATTTTCAAAGGAGCCGACCATGATTACGGGGCAGCCGATCTCCGGCGATGATGAAATCGATGCAGCGGTCCGTGGCGGCTATCGCGCGATCGCCAGAGAGAAAGTGCCGGCATATCTTGACAGGATGGTCCTTGAGGAAGCCGGGCAGGAGATCAGCCGTGATCGCCGTGTCGCCGGATGGCCCCGCTGGCTGCTTCCGGCAGCGTTCGCCGGCGTACTTGCGCTGAGCCTCTCATTCAATCTCGGATACAACAACTCGAGCGACGCCCCGGCGATACACGGTGGCCACGGCGTCGAAAGTGACGACATTGCGTCGATCCCCATGGGCGGCACAGCGGATCTCGAGACGGCCGTCGAATCGACAGGCAGGCGCCTGCGCGCACTGGACGATGCCGTATCGGGCCTGGCTCCGGGAAACAATCCGGGGATATCGGCTGCGGGCGACGTTGCACCCGTTGGCAGGTTCTGCAGTATAGAAGCCACGACATCTGCCGATACCTGGTGGACATGTATCGAAACGCTGCAACGCACTGGCCAGGCCGATGCGGCCCGGGCCGAGATCGAACTTCTGGAAGCCTCGTTTCCGGAGTCCCTGCCGGTCCACTAGAAGTTTGTTGAAAAAGGGCTGTCCTGTCCTTTTTCAACGTCGCGAGTCCGGCACCTGTCCGGACGCGTTCCCGATCGGTCAAGCACTTGCGTGCCTGACCGCCGAGCAAGACGTCCCTGTCTTGCATCAGCAGGCTGTTTTTCAACAGCCTGCCAGGGCCCGGCAGGGTGCCGCTTCCGTCAGGCGATGCTAGAATCGCCGCCCGCAACTCTCGTTGCGCCCGAATTCATCTCAGCTGCAGGACGACAACATGAAAAATCCCGTTCGCGTCACGATTACTGGCGCCGCCGGCCAGATTGGCTATCAGCTTGCTTTCCGGATCGCCTCGGGCCAGATGCTGGGCAATGACCGTCCGGTCATCCTGCAATTGCTGGAAATTCCACCGGCGCTGCCCGCGTTGCAAGGTGTTGTCATGGAACTCGAGGACTGCGCGTTCGACACCCTGGCCGGTATTGCGGCAACGGCAGATCCCGACGTCGCGTTTCGTGACAGCGATTTTGCATTACTGGTCGGCGCCCGCCCGCGTGGCCCCGGCATGGAAAGAAAAGACCTGCTCGAGGCCAATGCGCAGATTTTCTCGGTCCAGGGTAAAGCGATGGATCTGCATGCCAGTCGCGATATCCGTGTACTCGTCGTAGGCAATCCGGCGAACACGAATGCACTGATTGCAAGCGCCAATGCTCCCGGGATTGCACCGGGCAATTTCACGGCAATGACGCGGCTCGACCACAATCGGGCAATGGCCCAGCTGGCCGCCACGACCGGTGCCCACGTCCGCGATGTGAAGCGAATGACAATCTGGGGCAATCATTCCGCTACCCAGTACCCCGACATTCACCACGCGACAGTCAAGGGGAAGGCAGCAATCGATCTTGTGGATCAGCCGTGGCTGACCGATAGCTTCATTCCGACGGTGCAACAGCGTGGTGCCGCGATCATCAAAGCAAGAGGTGCGTCGTCCGCCGCCTCGGCGGCGTCGGCAGCGATAGATCACATGCGCGACTGGGCCCTGGGCACGCCGGGTGACGACTGGGTGAGCATGGGGATTCCGTCGGACGGCAGCTACGGTATTGGCGAAGGGGTGATCTATTCGTACCCGGTTCGCTGCAAGAACGGAAAATACAAGATCGTCAAAGGCCTGGATATTAATGATTTCAGTCGCGGCCGCATGCGCGCGACCGAGGCCGAACTGCGGGAAGAACGGGCGGCAATCGAAGCCCTTCTGTAGCGATGCGACTACGATCACCGCAGCGAAAAGGCAGTTCTGGTAGTGTAGCCGTACGGGTTTCGCGCCCGACCCCGACCGCATAGGCGTGCAACGGCGAGGCCCGAAACCTGCCGCGGGAACTCGCCGACCAGGGCCGCCCGCGATAGCCGCAATTACGAAGGGGAAAGTGCCGTGTCCAGTTTTATCGTAGGTCTGCTCTGGTTCCTGTTGTTTGCCGGCGGTGGCATCTACCTGGCCTACAACCGGGTCAACCTGCTGGCGGCTACCACGGTAACCGGAGCGGCCCTGTTCGTCTATTCCATTTTCGGCTCCGCGCCATTCCTGTGGTTGTTGTTTCTGTGGGGGCTGTTCGCTCTCATGGTCATGGCCAACATGACGGAATTCCGGCGTGAGAAATTCACACGTCCTGCGCTGGCCATGTATCGCACCATGCTGCCCTCCATGTCGGACACCGAGCGCGAAGCACTCGAAGCCGGCAGCGTGTGGTGGGACGGTGAGCTGTTCTCCGGCATGCCGGATTGGGAACGACTCATGTCGTTTCCGGCGCCGAAACTTTCCGACGAGGAGCAGGCATTTCTGGATGGCCCTTGCGAAGAACTTTGCCGGATGCTCGATGACTGGGATATCAGCTTCCGCCGAGGCGACATGCCGGCCCATGTCTGGGAATACATCAAGAAGCACAAGTTCTTCGCCATGATAATCCCGAAGAAGTATGGGGGACTGGAATTCTCGGCGTACGCGAATGCGATGGTGATTGCGAAACTCGCGAGTCGCAGCACGACAGCGTCATCCACCGTCGGCGTGCCGAATTCACTCGGCCCCGCAGAATTGCTGTTGCACTACGGCACCGAGGAACAGAAGAACCGTTATCTTCCGGGATTGGCTTCCGGCGACGAGATACCCTGCTTTGCCCTGACCTCACCACAGGCCGGATCCGATGCGGCTGCGTTGATTGACAGTGGTGTCGTGTGCAGGGGCAGCTGGAACGGCGAAGAGATAATCGGCATCCGATTGAACTGGGAGAAACGCTATATCACGCTGGCCCCGGTCGCTACCGTGCTCGGCCTCGCTTTCAAACTCTCCGATCCGGACCACCTTATAGGCGACGTGGATGAGTACGGCATTACGGCTGCATTGATACCGACCAGTACGCCAGGGGTCATAGTGGGCCGACGGCATTATCCGCTCACCATTCCGTTCCAGAACGGCCCGACATCAGGCAAGGACGTGTTCGTTCCGCTCGACTACATCATTGGCGGCGTGGAGATGGCCGGAAAAGGCTGGAAGATGCTGGTCGAGCTGTTGTCGGTAGGCCGTGCTATCACGCTGCCATCGACCGCCGCCGGCGGCAGTCAGGCAGCTGCATACAGCGCCGGCGCGTACACGCGCATCCGTCGCCAGTTCAACCTGCCGATTTCAAAGTTCGATGGCGTTGGCGAGGCCCTCGCAAGGATTGCGGGTCACACTTATATAATGAACGCGGCCGTGTCCATCACCTCAGGCGCCATCGACCAGGGCGAGAAGCCCGCAGTCCCCTCGGCGATCCTCAAGTACCACTGCACGGAACTCGGGCGCAAGGTTGCCAACGACACCATGGACGTGCACGGCGGCAAAGCCATCATGCTCGGCCCGAAGAACTACGTTGGCCGGGGTTACATGGCCACGCCGATTGCGATTACTGTAGAAGGCGCAAACATCCTAACCCGCAGCCTGATTATTTTCGGTCAGGGCGCGATGCGCTGTCACCCGTTCGTCCTGCGCGAGTTGCATGCGGCGCAGGATCCGAACCTGGAAAAGGGCCTGATCGAGTTCGACGACGCCCTCTTTTCTCACATCGGTTACGCCATCAGCAACCTGGCAAGATCGTTTTTCCTTGCTCTGACATTTGCAAGGTTCAGCCGTGTACCCCTGTCCACGCCGACCAGACGTTACTACCAGAATATCAACCGCTACAGTGCGGCATTTGCACTCGCGACCGACTTTGCGATGCTGACTCTTGGCGGCAAACTGAAAATAAAGGAACTGCTGTCGGCAAGGCTCGGCGATGTGCTCAGCTCCATGTATCTCGCATCGACCGTGCTCAAGCACTTCGAGAACCAGGGACGCCCGACAGCGGACCTGCCGCTGGTCGAGTGGTCTGTACGTACTCTCATGTACCAGGCACAGGAGCAACTGCACAGCTTCCTGCGCAATTTCCCGAATCGCCCGGTGGCGTTTTTCCTGCGCTGCTTTATTTTTCCGCGCGGCCGAACCTATTTCTCACCGTCCGATGAGTTGTGCCGCTCCGTCGTGGAGCTGATCACTCACAGTGGCGAGGCCCGAGAACGCCTCAGCCGGCAGGCTTACACGACCCTCGAACCGGGCAGTCCTCTCGGACTCCTCGAGGAAGCCCTCGAATTGACCGAGAAATACGAGCCGCTGGAGACCCGGTTGCGGCAGGCGCGCAAGGAAGGGTTGATCCGCGCCGATTATTTCGGCTACCAGATCGATGAAGCCGAGCGGGCGGAGATTATCGGCAAGTCCGAAGCCGCGGATCTTCGGAGCTACCACGACAAGGTCCTGAAACTGCTCGCCGTTGATGATTTTCCACCGGACGCATTCACGCGCCTTGACTCTGCCGACGACTCTGCCCTGGCACCACCTGCCGTCCCGACTGCAAAGCGAGCGGCCGCAAAGAAACCGTCGAGGAAGAAGTCGTCGGCAGGCAAACCGGGAAAGACCATCGGGCAGAACAGCGCCGGCTGATGTAAGTCGATGACGATCGAATCGGGCGTCATTTACGAGGTTTCGCTCGATATCGAGCCGGACATCGTTGGCGAATTCGATGCCTGGCTGGCCGGGCACATCGACGATATGCTGACGATCCCGGGATTCATCTCGGCCCGGACGTTCGTCCTCGAGGACTCGGGCGATGGCAAGGCACGGCGAGTTACGCATTTTCACCTCGAGAGCGAAGCCGATCTGGAGCAATACCTGTCCGGACCTGCTGCAGCGATGCGCCAGGCTGCGACCGACCGGTTCGGGGACCGGTTCACGGCCAGCCGGCGGGTCTTGCACGCGATGCCATCAGGCGGCATCGCATCCGCGCCGGTCGAGCAGTGCCTGAATTGCAAGACGCCGTTGTCGGGCCAGTACTGTGCCAATTGCGGACAACGTGCACGGAGCCGGCTGATCAGCCTGTGGGAACTGGTCCGCGACGCCTTCGGCGATCTTTTCGAGCTCGATTCACGATTGTGGCGGACCATGATTCCGCTGTTTGCGCGGCCGGGACTACTTACCAGGGACTACCTCGAGGGCCGGCGCGTACGCTTCATGCCGCCCTTTCGTACCTACCTGGTGCTCAGCATTATTTTTTTCCTGATTGCTTTTTCCAATCCGAAGAAGGACCTGCAGATACTTTTCGAGCCGGAGGAGACCGAAAGTACCACGGTTACGGATTCCGCAACGGACACAGGCGGTGATGAGGCGCCATCCGGGCAGGAAGTGCTGGAACAACTGGAAGAAGCCGGTGTCGAGCTCAGCGAGGAGGACAAGGAGGAACTCAAGCAAGCCACCGAGGGACTGTCCATCAATCTGTCGGATGGTACGGCGGAATCAGCCTGTGAATTGGACGATTTCGAGAATACCCAGATGCCGCCGTGGCTGGCGAAGAGGCTTACGAAGGAACGGCTGCTGCGCGTCTGCGAGAAGGTGACAGCGAACAACGGTCGTGATTTTCTCAATCAGTTACTCGACAAGGTACCTGCTGCGTTGTTTTTCCTGCTGCCGTTGATGGCGCTGGTCCTGAAGATCCTGTATCCGCTGTCGAAGCGCTACTACGTCGAGCACTTGCTGTTCGTGGTGCATTTCCACGCGTTCTTCTTCCTGGTGCTGACGCTGCAGATCCTCCTGGCCAGAACCGGCCCATTGGTCGCAATTCCGGCAGGCGCCGTAAACACCGCGATTGTCGCCATATCCTTTTACATACCGGTATATCTCTACAAGGCCATGCGCCGTGTCTATGGGCAGGGCCACTTGCTCACCTTGCCGAAATACCTGATGCTGGTGGTCGCGTACGCTATCGGCTTCTCGCTCGTATTGCTGGTGGCCACGCTCATCGCGGCATTTTCAATCTGATTACAGGACGGCGACTGTGACGTACCTGGAATCGCCCAACGGGAGCCGATCATGAGGTCAAGAATTCATCTGTTTGCGTCAGTGTCCTGCCTGCTGCCCTTGCTGGCAGCCTGTGGAAAGGATCCCGCGCCCGTCGAACCCGCTGTGCCGATCGCGGAACCTGCGCCCGCGGGCAATGCCGCGTTGCCGCGCACGCCGGCGCCCGAGGGGGCCAGCGTCTTTTTCGTCGCGCCGGCCGACGGTGCGATTGTAACGGGTACTTTCAGGGTCGAGTTCGGGGTCGAAGGCATGTCAGTAGTGCGCGCCGGCGACAACTCGCCGTCCAGCGGCCATCATCACCTGCTGATCGATACCGGCCTGCCGGACCTGGCCCTGCCTGTCCCTGCCGATGCGAATCATGTGCATTTCGGCGACGGCAGTTCGTCTACCGAGCTGACCTTGCCTGCCGGTCAGCACACGCTGCAGCTGCTGTTCGCCGATCACCTGCACATACCGCACGAGCCGCCGGTGTATTCCGAACGAATTACCGTCACGGTCGAGTAGGCGACCCAGAGTCTTGCTTGAGCGAATGAGACTACGCTAATAGAATTCGCTGGCCGGCCCCGGCCGCCTGGACGAATTTCGGCCCGGGACCGCCACCAGCTACAGACTATGAAGAAAAAAAGTATAGGAATCAGCGGTTTATCGGTGTATGTGCCGCCGTTCCGCGTGTGGCTGGAAGACTGGTGCAACTGGACCGGCAACCAATGGCCCAGGGTCCGCGAGGTGGTCGGGCGCAGTTTCAGGGTGCGCGGTCCTCAGCAAAGCGTATACACCATGGCCGCGACCGCGGTCATGCGGCTGATTCGGCAATACGACATCGACCCTTCGCGCGTGAAATTCCTTGGTCTGGGCACGGAGTCGAGCACCGATAATTCCGCCGGTGCGATTATTGTCAAAGGAATGGTCGATCGCGCACTGGCGACGCAAGGCAAACCACCGATCGCCCGAAGCTGCGAGGTACCCGAATTCAAGCACGCCTGCCTTGGAGGCGTTTACGGCATGAAGGGTGCACTGCGGCACCTCGCACTCGACGGCGCCGGCAGCCAGGCGATAGTCGTTTGCGCCGACATTGCGGAGTATGCCCGTGGCAGCAGCGGCGAACCGACCCAGGGGGCGGGCGCGATCGCAATGTTGCTGGAGGAAAATCCGACGCTTGCGGAAGTCGACCTGATTCGATCGGGCTCGGCATCGGATTACAGGATCATCGATTTTCGCAAACCGATGTTGCGTTTTTGCGGGCAGGACCGAAGCGAGAGCCACCAGGTCCAGGATTTCCCCGTATTCAATGGCAAATATTCGACGACCTGTTATATCGACGAGACCTTGCACGCATTGAATGACATGTATGCAAAGCGAGGCGTGAAGGCTATCGATTATCTGCGCTCACTCAAGACGGTCTTCATGCATCGCCCGTACCGACGCATGCCCGAGACCGGCTGGGCTGTCGCCTACCTGTTCGCACTCGGAAACGGCAGCGCCGAAGACCAGGCCGAACTTGCATCCTACTGTTACGAGGCCGGTATCGAGCCGGATGCTTTGCTCAGGGAAATGCTCAGCAAGCCTGAAATCATTGCGCTGGCGAATCCCGAGCAGCTGAATTACGAGGCGTACCCGATGACCATGGCGGTCTTCCGGGTGTTTCGCGCGTCGCGCCGATACAGCCGCGAAATCCTCGACAAGCTCGCGCTCGGCAGTGACATGATGCTGGATCTCGGCAACCTCTACACGGCCGCACTTCCTGCCTGGCTGGCTGCCGGCTTCGAACAGGCACTTGACGAGGGCCGCGATCTGCAGGGCGAAGAGCTGCTGACGCTCGGATACGGCAGCGGAGATGCCGCCGAAGTCATACCTTTCTTCGTGTCGGAACGCTGGCGTGAAGCTACCGCCCGCATCGGTTTCGCAGCCGCGATGGAAATGGCCGTCGATCTGACCGCAGCCCAGTACGAGGCATTGCACGACGGGCGGCGCCCGACCGGCCTCGAGTACCTGCCACATCACGAATTCGTTATCGACAAGGTCGGCCGAACGGATCAGCGGCAGTTTCAGGACCTCGGCATCGAATACTATCGATACGTCGGCTGACGATTACCGTAGCTTCCGATCTGTGTACGCGGCCAGGGTTGCCGCAAACCTCGTGCGGAGCTCATCCCATTCCATTTTGAACCACGGCGTGAATGCCTGTGGCGAAGACTGCAGTTCCCTGGCCAGAGCCGATGCTTCGACATGCCGGATGGCAGCAATCTCGGTCCTGTTCGGCCTCACGGGATCGTCGCTGCGCCCCAGGAAAACCGAGCAGAGTTCATTCTCCGAGCCCTTGTCGCCGAAGCGCGCCTGATAACTGAACTTGTAGACAAACTCGAGACTGGCCTCGATCCCCAGCTCGTCGGCCAGGCGACGCCGGGTGGCTTCCGGCATGGCCTCTCCCTTGCGCGGATGGCTGCAGCAACTGTTCGACCAGTACATGGGCCAGAGACGCTTTCCGGCCGCACGCTGCTGCAACAGCAGTTCACCGCGGTTGTCGAAAATGAACAGGGAGAACGCCCGGTGCAGTATCCCTTCACCGTCGTGGCAGCGGCCCTTGTCCAGGAATCCCGCTTCCGCATCATCGCTGTCCACCAGGATGAGTTGCTCGCTGTCCGAGGACACCACGCGGTCACCGCCGTCAGCCCTGCTCATCGCGGCCCCCCGTTACTGCAAATCCGCTGATGACCTCGAATCCCGCTGCCGAAAGGGCGCCGGACACCTCTTCGGTCGTGCCGGGACACAGCGCCACGATGGAACCGCCGCCGCCCGCGCCGGTAAGTTTCGCACCTGCCGCACCACCGGACCGGGCTATGTCCACCATCTCCTCGATTAACGGTGTCGACACTTGCAGCGCGTTGAGCAATCCGTGTGCAATGTTCATCAGCGAGCCGAGCCTCGCATCATCTCCCTTGCCCAGTGCACGGGCGCCTTCCAGACTGATTTGCCCGATTTCATCGAAAATCCTCTCATGGGCAGCTTTGGCCTTCAGCCAGCGTTCGCGTACGGCC
This sequence comes from Woeseiaceae bacterium, assembly GCA_022615525.1. Lineage (GTDB taxonomy): Bacteria > Pseudomonadota > Gammaproteobacteria > Steroidobacterales > Woeseiaceae > JAKEGN01. The sequence continues at coordinate 911 of JAKEGN010000138.1, read as the reverse complement.
TCCACCTGTTGGCGCGTGCTGCCACGCGTGCCGCTCCATGCAATCACCAGTGGCGGAAGCCGGTCAAGTGACAGCTCCCGGATACGCCTCGGCCCCTTCCTGCGAAATACCATGGCCTTGCCGGACACGGCAACGCTGTTGTCGATACCGGATGGCGTACCGTGAGAGATCGTCTCGCACTCGAACGCGAGATCATTGACCGTCTTGTCGTTCATGCCGAGAGAGTACGCGCTGTCCAGCGCACGGATCATGGCAACGGCCAGTGCCGCGGAAGCACCCAGGCCCGCCGCGGGCGGAATCCGCGCATCGACGTGCATGAGAAATCGTTGCGACTCCAGGCCGAGATGCCGGATCACGAGTTGCAGCAATGCCATCGCGCCGTCGGCCGCGTCCTGCCCGAGTTCCTGCTCGAGATTCCAGGACGGAATGCGCAACGTCGTACCTGACGAACTGGCGTACAAGGATGCGCTGATCGCCTCTGGCAATGGCAGCGCCACGGCCGGGCGTCCGTAAACCACTGCGTGCTCTCCGAGCAATATGACCTTGCCCGAGGCGCTGCCGCGACCCAGTGCTGTGTCACCGGGATCGCGCTGCGCCGATTCGATCTCCGCAACGATCTGCCGCGCCTTGCTCTCGGAAATCCGCTCGCTGTCTATCATCGAACGTACGACCCGGTCCTGCAGGTGGCGGGGCACGTCTGCAGCCAGGGCAACGCTCCGGGCGTGCAGCCGCATATGACCACGCTGTATGCCATCCGTCGCCAGCGCTTTCAGTGCGGCGAGGTTCTGCGCCAGCCCGACAGCGGTCATCAGTTCACCGAGTTCCTGCGACGAGCTGACAGCCGCGATGCACAGGCCCGCAGCCGCGGCCGGGTTCGCTTTCACGGAACCCCCGACCGTGCCCATCCGGAC
>JAKEGN010000137.1 GCA_022615525.1 Woeseiaceae bacterium | reverse complement strand
TTCTTCGTCATGGCGGCGGCCAGCTACACAAGGTCTCGCAACAACTGCAATAGTTGTTAGCGAAACGCGCTGTTTGCGCAGAGCGTTGCGCTCGCGAGGACGGTTTTTTCCATTGCGGTTTCCATGTCATTGCTGAACCGTTACCGCGATTGTCATGAACTTATTACGCATGCTGTCGCGCCCCAAGCAGATCAAACCAGCGCCTTATCCGCTCTCAGCTTTTCCACCGCCATATCGACGAAGCTCCTGACTTTTGCGGATCGGTGCCGGCCCTCGCAATGGATCACATGAACAGGCAGCGGCGCCTCTTCATACTCTGACAAAATAACCCTGATCTCCCCCGTGACAAGTTCATTTGCGACCTGATAAGAGATCAGCCGCGTCAGCCCGAAGCCGTCCTTGGCCGCCTCGAGAGCGGCGTCATTGGTATTGGCCAGGATGCGGGGACTGAGTTTGATGCCGAACTTTTCCCTTCCCTTGGCGAATGTCCATTCTGAATCGGCAGAGACGGCAGTAGCCGCAATAATCTGGTGCCTCGAAAGATCGGCCGGAGTTTTCGGGATGCCGTGCTTCTCAAGGTAGGCGGGGGCTGCACAGACGACCCGACGCACCTGGCCGACCCGAATGGCCCGCAGTGACGAGTCGGGCAACTGTCCGATGCGTATGCCCACATCGAGCCCCTCATCAAGCAGGTTCGCCACTCTATCGACGAATAGCGCCGATACTGTCGTTTCCTGGTAAGTCCTCTGATAGGCGGTGATGAGTGGCATCACATAAAGCCTTCCGAACAGCATCGGCGCTGTGACGGCCAGGCGCCCGCGCGGGGTCGCATTGATGCCGGCCGCCGCCTCATCCGCGTCAACGACATCGAGAAGGATGCGCCTTGCATCCTCGAGATAGCGTGCGCCTGCCTCGGTGGTTCGCACCAGCCGTGTGCTGCGAGTCAGAAGCCGCACGCCCAGGTGTTCCTCGAGAAAGGCAACGGCCCGGGTGACGGCAGGAGGGGATATTTGCAGGCGCCGGGCGGCGGCCGAGAAACTTTGCTCTTCGGCAACCGCGACGAACACGGTCATCAGATGAAAGCGATCCACTTATTGTTCCTATACTCGGAATAGTGTATTCCATTCTATGCCTATTCTTGTTTCTAAAGGAATTCGGCACAGTGGCGATCGTCGGAATCCCGACCACACCCCAACCCGAAACAGGAGAGACACCATGGCACGCATCAATATCGTTACCCCCGAATCCGCAAGCGCGGAACAGAAAGCACTCTACGAGGCCATCCAGGCGCAACTCGGCATGGTGCCGAACTTTCTCAAGGTCTTTGCCAATTCCCCGGCCGCGTTGAAGGCGTTTCTGGGACTGCACGGCTTAGCCGGAGAGGGTTCGCTCGACCCGCTGACGCGCGAACGCATCGCCCTCGCCCTGGCCCAACAGAACAGCTGCGAGTATTGCCTTTCTGCCCATACGGCGATCGGCCGCAAAGCCGGACTGAGCGGCGACGAGATTGATGCCAATCGCTCTGGCACCAGCCGGGATGGGAAAGCCGCTGTGTCTGTCAAGTTTGCCCGCTCGCTGGTTGCCCATATGGGCGAAATCACTACGGCCGAGTTGCAAGAAATGCGTGACGCCGGATACAGCGAATCCGACATAGTCGAAGTGATCAGCCACGTCGGCATGAATATTTTGACAAACCTCCTGGGCAAGGCCGCCCGTGTCGACATTGATTTCCCGAAAGTTGACTTGCGGCTCGCCGCCTGATCGACCCAACTGGCGCCGGGGGCCTCGGGCTCCCGGCGGCAAGGAGATTTCGCCGTGGCCCGTGCATTTTCCAGGATCGCCTTCACACCGAAAGTCAAAGCCGCCCAGACGCGGATGGGCAGTCGTGATGGTTACCGGTCCGCCGAACTTGGCGAACCTGAAACGGTCGAGCTGACATCCCATGAGGTCGACTTCATCAGTGCGCGCGACAGTTTTTATCAGGGCACCGTCGGCGAGAACGGCTGGCCCTATGTACAGCATCGCGGCGGTCCGGCCGGCTTCCTCAAGGTACTGGATGCACAGACGATCGGCTATGCGGATTTCGCGGGTAACCGCCAGTATATTTCGGTCGGCAATCTCGACGGGGACGATCGCATAAGCTTGTTCCTGATGGACTACCCTGGGCAGCGCCGGCTCAAGATCTGGGGGCGGGCACGCTTGATCGACGAGGACAGCGAGCCGGCGCTCATGGCCCGGCTTGAATGTCGCGACTATCGGGCCAGCGTCGAGCGCGGTGTAGTCATCACAGTTGAAGCTTTCGACTGGAATTGCCCAAAGTACATAACCCCGCGGTTCACCGGGCACGAAGTCAAATTAAGCGCTGGCAGTCAATCCAATGATGCACTCCGGAGCGCGCCGAACCAGGAGGATCTTGACGAAATCGGCACCGGGCCGCTGACGCTTGTGGTCACTGGCATGCGCCAGATAACCCGACGCGTGCGGAGCTTTGAACTGCGAGCGCCGGACCGGAGCGAATTGCCGACCGTATCGGCAGGCGCTCACCTGTCGGTACCGGTCAGATTGCGCGACGGTTCGATCGTGACGAGGCAGTACTCCGTCGCAACAAATCCGGACAGGCGCGACCTGTTTGAGATTGCGGTGCTGCGCGAGGACGCGGGTCGTGGCGGCTCGTCCGCGATTCATGCCTCATGGCAAATCGGAACCCGAATCGCGTGCGCTCTGCCGGTTAACCAATTTCCCCTGCACGATGACTACCGTCATGCAGTGCTGATCGCAGGCGGCATCGGAATCACCGCAATCAAGCCGATGGCGCAGGCGCTCAACGCACGGGGCAGCTCGTTTGAACTTCATTACAGCGGGCGCAGCCCTGGCGACATGGCGTATCGGGATCTGCTATCGCTCGAGTTCGCCGATCGGCTCCGCTTGTATTTCACGCGTATCGAGGGAGGAAAGCGCCTCGACCTTCCAGCCGTTATGCACGCAGCACCCGACGATTCCCTATTTTACGTTTGCGGACCGGGCCCTCTGATCGACGCCGCGCGGGAGGCGGCACACAAACTGGGCGTTGCCGCCAATCGGCTGCAGTACGAGAACTTCGTGTAATGGGCAACGATCAGGTGCTGTCACTGGAATAAAATTCGGTCTGCGTCAGCCTGAGCAGTAACCTTTATCGCCTGCCGGGCAACTACAGTGGAATCAATCACTTGAGGCGATACGCGATGCTGCATTTTATGACGCGACTGAATGAGTGGCTGAATATAACCCACAAAGCGGATTTCCTGGGTCCGCTCGCGCTGCGATTGTATCTCGTTCCGGTCTTCTGGGTTGCAGGAACCAACAAGCTCGGAGGAATGGATAACGTCATTGCCTGGTTTGGCAACACGGAGTGGGGGCTCGGATTGCCGTTCCCGGCTGTCATGGCGTGGCTCGCGGTGAGCTCGGAGGTATTGGGCGCCATTGCCTTGCTGTTCGGCGTGGCAACGCGCTGGTTCGCAGTGCCGTTGATGGTAACGATGCTGGTCGCGGCGTTTCGTGTGCATCTCGAGAACGGCTGGCAAGCCGTCGCGGATCCACAGAGTCCTTTTGCAGGCGCTGACGTTGGCGATGCCATGCAACGGCTTGACAAGGCGAAGGAACTGCTGCGTGAACATGGCAACTACGACTGGCTGACCGAAACCGGCAATCTGGTGATCTCGAACAATGGCATCGAATGGGCGATCACCTATTTCGTCATGTTGCTGGTGCTGTTCTTCACCGGTGCCGGAAAATTGAGCATTGATCATCTGGTCGGCAAGTTCCTGAATCGACGGTCAGCCTGATCGAACTTACGCACTTTGGAAAACCCAAGCTTGCGCCGCCCATAGATACGACCGGTAATAATTTCATCATCACCCAGGTCATCTGCAATGAACAGCAAAGAAGTGGACACGACGCGCCGGAGGCGCTTCGATCGGGTGGTTAGCATCTATTACAAGGATATGTACCGGTACGCGGCCTGGCTTTGTCGGGACCCGAGTGTCGCGGAGGTGGTCGTGCAGGAATCGATGCTCCGCGCATGGAAAGCGCTGGATTCATTGCGGGACGACGGCGCGGCGAAGCATTGGCTGCTCACTATTGTCCGCCGGGAAAACGGAAGATATTTCGCGGGAGCTAAACCCGAGATGCTCGATATTGACGACCTGACTCCGCGGCAAAACGAAATGATTTCGACAACAGACGATCCTGACCTCGAGGAAATGCGGCAAGCAATCTACACGTTGGAAGATGACTATCGAGAACCACTGGTTCTGCAAGTGCTGATGGGCTATAGCACCGAGGAGATCGCCGCCATGCTGGGAATAAAACGAGGTGCCGTATTGACTCGACTGTACAGGGCACGGCGGAAGCTTAAAGAAACCATTTATGAGGCGGCGGCTGCCTGAGTGCCGAGACTGAACGACATGAAATGCGACGAGTATCGAGAAGCCATTACAGCGGAGCCATCCGGGCAGATTGCCGAGCTTGGGACGCATGCAAGCAATTGTACGGCGTGCCGCAGGTTCAGGCGCGGGATTCAGGCGTTCGATGCACTTATTGCTGCAGCACTTGC
>JAKEGN010000136.1 GCA_022615525.1 Woeseiaceae bacterium | reverse complement strand
GTGCAGCCGAAACCCGCGCCGGCAACACCGGCCCGGTCTATACCCGTTCCGCAGGAGGTCATTGCGGCGAGGGCAGAAACGCCGGCCGAATCCAAAGCCGACACGACCATTACCGAGATTCCTGCGTGGGATCGCGATCCGACGCTGGCGGAATTGAAGCCCGACATCGAAGCCCTCGAAGCGGCACTGGCCGTCGTTCCGGAACCAGCCGGCAAGACTGATCCGAAGCCCCCCGCGAAGCCGATAACCACGAAACCGAACGGCAAAGCAGCGGTGCATAATTTCGACCTGCCCGAGATCACGCTGGAAAAGGAATTGCAGGTCAAGGAAATCGAGGCACAGCAGGCTTTGCGAAAAACGTCGCCACCGGATACTCACGAGGCCGATCTCGAAGTGAAGGTCAAGCGAAAGCACGGTTTCGATCTCGATCGCCTGGCGGCCGAACTCGGCAAAGCGCGGTCCCTGGAAGACGTGGACGACAAGCTGGCTGAAACCCTGTTCGGCGAAGAGATGGCACAGGCGGCGGCCGAAATAGCCGCACTGGTCGCGGCCGATACCGATGCGAAGAATCTGGCGGCCAAAGAGGTCACCGGCACCTCCCGCCCTGCCGCAGCTGCGCCCGTCGCGAACAAGCCCGAGGGGATGGTTCCACCGGCCGTAACGGCAGCGAAACCAGCCGCCAGGGTGGCCGCAAGTTCGCCGGCAGTTTCTCACCAGCCCAATGCAAAATCGGCGGGGCCCAAACCCGGCGTTCCAGGTTCGCCAGCCGCTGGGGCAGCCAGAGTCGCCGTCACTCCTGGAAACACCTTGGCACCCAAAGGGCCGGCGGTGGAGATTACGCTCGGCAACCATCCAGAGCACTCGCCCGCTGCACCCGCTGCCACGCCGGAACCCATCGAGAATCAGTTCGGCACCTCGATGACGGCGACGCTCAAGGCACTCAGCGCTGCGCAAATAAAACAGTTGGAAGGGCACGACAAGGAAGACCCGGACGCGTCCGAACCGGAAGACAAAGGGAAGCCATCGCGTCGCCTGTTCGGGTTCTTCCGCAGCTCGACCTGAGACCGCCTGGCTCGCGCCAGGATCAAGGTATCATTCGCCGGTGACCGGCCGGTTCCTGGACAGGGGCAGAACGTGCAAGACATTTCATTCCGATCGACTCTACTCGTCGCGGCAAGCCTGATGGGATCCTGCGGCGGCGGCGATTCCGGTTTCGTTGACGATGGTGGCAATTCCGGCTGGGTGTCCGGAAGCTACCTGCCCTCCGCCGGCTTTTACGCGCAATGTGTCGCGCCGCGCAGCGGTATCGACCCGGCAACGGGCAGCTCCTACCCCGATGTCAGCGGCACCGTTACCGACGAGAACAACTTCCTGCGTTCCTACAGTAACGAGACCTATCTCTGGTACAGCGAGATCGTCGATCGCGACCCGGCCCTCTATACGACCCCGACCTACTTCGACCTCCTGAAGACCAACGCGACCACGGCCTCCGGCAACCCCAAGGACAAGTTTCATTTCACCTACCCCACCGACGAGTGGTACCAGTTGTCACAGGGCGGGATCAGCGCGGGCTACGGAGCGGAATGGGTGTTGCTGAGCGCGACGCCGCCACGGCAGGTCGTGGTGGCTTATACCCAGCCGAATTCTCCGGCCACCTCACCAACCGTCATGCTGGAGCGCGGTGCGGAGGTACTCTTCGTCGATGGCGTCGACCTGGTGAACGACAACACGCCGGCAGGGGTCGATATCCTGAATGCGGGATTGTTCCCGGCCGGTACCGGTGAAACGCATACGTTCACGATCCGGGACCCGGGTTCGGCAACTACGCGCAGCATCACCATGACCTCGGCCAATATCACGCAGGCACCGGTACAGGGTGTTTCCGTCATTGCGACACAGACCGGCAATGTCGGTTACCTGGTCTTCAATGATCACATCGCAACCGCGGAACAGGCACTCATCGATGCAGTCAACCAGCTGAACAGCAGCGGCATCGTCGACCTGGTGATCGACCTGCGTTACAACGGCGGCGGCTTCCTGGACATCGCAAGCGAGTTTGCCTACATGATCGCCGGCGCGGCAGCGACCGCCGGACAAACCTTCGAGCTGCTGCAATTCAATAGCAAGCATCCGAGCACCAACCCCATCACCGGACAACCGCTTGCACCGATCCCGTTCCATACCCGCACCCTCGGCTTTTCCGTTCCGGCCGGGCAGTCACTGCCCGTGCTGAACCTGCCGCGGGTCTTTGTACTCAGTGGCCCGAATACCTGCTCAGCCAGTGAATCGATCATCAACTCACTGCGCGGCGTGGATGTGGAAGTAGTTCAAATAGGTTCTACAACTTGTGGAAAACCTTACGGTTTTTATGCCACGGACAACTGTGGTACGACCTATTTCACGATCCAGTTCCGCGGTGTCAACGACAAGAACTTCGGTGACTATTCGGACGGCTTTTCGCCTGCCAACAGCGTGGGAGCGGGAGGCGTGCCGCTGCCAGGTTGCTCGGTTGGCGACGATTTCACGCATGCCCTCGGCGACCCGCTGGAGGCACGTTTTGCCGCGGCGCTGAATTACCGGGAGAACCCGTCCTGCCCGGCAGCGAGCGGCCTGGCGCAGCCAGGCGTTGCCAAGCCGGCGCTCGGGCTGGCGGACGGGCTCATGCACAAGTCTCCGTGGCGTGAGAACCGCATCCTGCCGAACTGATGACATTGCGCCGCGCGCCGTGCTTCGCTACCGTGCGAGTCATCGTGGTTTGCCGGCAGGATGCCCATGTCCGAATTTCATGAACCAGGGGCGACGCTGGTATTCGTCGTTACCATCGCCCTGAGTCTGCTCGGCCTGTTCCGTGCGCCGCAACTGATCGATGCCTGCCTGTTCCGACCGTACTACCTCAAGCGGCGCAGTGAGTACCACACCATGATCAGCAGCGGATTCGTGCACGCTGACCTCGGTCATCTCCTGTTCAACATGTTTACTTTCTATTTCTTCGCCTTCCCGATGGAGCGGCTCTTTGGCACCACGTATTTCCTGGCGTTGTACCTGACCGGGCTGGTCGTCAGCCACGGTTGTACGTACTTCAAGCATCGTGAAAACGCCATGTACGCGTCACTCGGGGCATCAGGCGCGATATCCGCCGTGCTGTTCGCCTATATCGTGTACTTTCCGACCACCACCCTGATCATCTTCCCGATTCCGCTGCCGATACCCGCGGCGCTTTTCGCCGTCGGCTATGTCGCCTATTCCTACTGGGCATCGACACGGGAGCAGGGCCGCATCAATCACGATGCGCACCTCTGCGGCGCGCTCAGCGGGCTGGTGTTCGTCTTGCTGGTGCATCCGCAGGCTTATGCACTGCTGCTGCAGCAATTCGCATGAAAACTGCGATGCCGCGGTCACCGGCAGGCGGATCCTGAACCGGCTTACCTGTCTTCCGCCTGGCCGGCGGCTCCTGCACGATCCGATGCGCCATTCATGAAAGTGACAAGTTCGTCGATGAAGTAGGCGCGCGGCGTTTCCATGAAGGCGGCGTGGTCACCGCCTGGCACCGATACCCATTGTTTGTGGCCGGTGCCGAGCCGCGTGTACAGCTTCTGCTGGTAGTCAGTCGGTGCAATCGGATCGAATTCGCCCTGGATGACCAGCGTTGGCGTAGCGACTTTGGCCGGATCGAGTGCGTTGTAGTGATCGTTGTGGCGCAAATCGGTCTTGACCGGGTCCGCAGCCAACGACACGGTAACATAGGCGTCTATCGCCTTCCGGCTGATCGATCCCGGCGTTATGAAATCGCTCGCCGCGGCTTCCGCCGTATTGCGCAGCCGTTGCGGCGTTATGCCGGGTTCGTCTGCGGGCAAGTCCGTATCCAGGTCGTACCAGAATCCGAACAGGGTCAGTGACGCGATCAGTTCCGGCCGGCGCTGCGCCAGCAGCAACGCGTTCGTCGATCCCATCGACCAACCGAACAGGTGCGGCTTGACGCGGTAATTCCTGTGTTCCGCTATCCACTCCAGCACAAGGCCAATATCCGCAGCCGCCCGATCCGGCGTCAGCCAGCCCGTATCGTCCCTCGGCGATTCGCCGTAACCGCGCAGGTCGACCGCGTACACGGCGTAGCCGTGCGCCACCAGGCCGTCCATCAGTGAGAGATCTTCGCCTTCCACCTGCAAATCGAAATCCGGTATCGCGCTCCAGGTGCGACCGTGGACCAGGAGTACCGCTTCCTCGGCGGCAGTTGCGCTTTTCTCCCACAACGCCAGCGGGTGACCATCGGCAAGCACGGTATGGCGAACGCGTTCGGCTGCAAGTGCAGTGGACCAGTGTAAACACAGCAGCAGCCCGGCCAACAGGATGTGAAAGCGCTTGTATGAACGGATATCGCGTATCAATGCCGACTCTCCACGTCGCAGGAAACCATTGCAGCATAGCAGATCGAATACTCCTGCGATGCAGATCGCGGCACCGGCACCGGTGCCACGTGAAACTGAAACGCCGGAGTTGTCGGCGGGTCCGTGTCGCTGCTACCGTAGGCCGGATTTTCAATTCCCTCATCAAAAGGTCCCGGAAATGTCAGTCGCAAGATTCAAGTCATTGACCGTATTGCTCGCGATGTCTGTTGCTGCGTCTATTTCTGCCTGCAGCGATGATTCCACCAGCCAGCCGGAGACGGCGGCGGTAACCGGGACCGATACAGCGGCGACCACGGGACCTGCGGCCGGACTGCAGCCTGAGCAGCAGCTCGTACGGGACTTGCTTAAAGAACTGATCGAGATCGATACGACCGACAGCAAAGGGGACAACACAAAGGCGGCGCAGGCAATGGCGGCGCGGCTCATTGCCGCCGGATTCCCGGAAGAGGACGTGCAGGTACTCGAGCCGGCCCCGCGCAAGGGAAATCTCGTTGCGCGTTTGCGCGGCAGGGACACCGGCCGCAAGCCGCTGCTGTTGCTTGCCCACATCGACGTGGTCGAAGCCGATCCCGAGGACTGGACCGTCGATCCATTCACGTTTACCGAACAGGATGGCTACTACTACGGACGCGGCACGGTAGACGACAAGGACGAAGCCGCGATCCACATCGCCAACCTGATTCGCCTGAAGAGGGAAGGTTTCCAGCCTGACCGGGACATCATCGTTGCTTTGACCGCGGACGAGGAAGGTGGCCCGAATAATGGCGTGCAATGGCTTCTTGATAAGCACCCGGCACTCATCGACGCGGAATACGCCCTGAATGAAGGCGGTGGCGGTGCCATGAAAGACGGTGTACGTATTTCCAATGGCGTGCAGGCCAGCGAGAAGGTCTATCAGAGTTTCAGGCTGGTGGTGACGAATCCGGGAGGGCACAGCTCCCTGCCGGTTCGGGACAATGCGATCTATCGTCTTGCCGATGCATTGGGCCGCATACGCGACTATGACTTCCCGGTAGTGCTGAACGAGATCACCACGGCATTCTTCGAAAGATCCGCGACACTGCAGACGGGTGAACTCGCAAGTGCAATGCTCGGTGTCCTGCAGACACCGCCGGATCCTGCCGCAATCGCCTTCCTGTCGCGGACTCCGTTCTATAATTCGCGTTTACGCACCACCTGTGTGGCAACCATGCTGGATGGCGGACACGCGGAGAATGCCCTGCCGCAACGCGCCCAGGCCACCGTCAACTGCCGTGTGTTGCCGGGCGAATCGATCGACAGCGTGCAAAAGACGCTCGAAACAGTCATCGGTGACCCCCAGGTGGCGATCAGCCGGATCAGCAATGCAAATCCGTCACAACCGTCGCCCCTGACCGCCGAGGTGCTCGGCCCGATCGAGGAAATTACGGAAGCCCTGTGGCCGGGAGTCCCGGTAATTCCGATGATGAGCACCGGTGCCACGGACGGACTGTACCTGCGCAACGCCGGCATACCGGTGTACGGCGTATCCGGCTTGTTCGGCGAAATCGAGGATAATCGCTCACACGGCCGGGATGAGCGTATTCGCTCTGATGTGTTCTTCGAAGGCCAGGAGTTTCTCTATCGGTTGACCAGGGCATTGTCGCAATCAGACACCCAATAGGATTCGGGTATGAACAGGATCATCGGCTTTGCTTTCTTCCTGCTGCTGCTCGCGGCTGTAGCCTTCTTCACCCTGAAACATTTGAAGCCGATAGCCGACAGCAATGCCGATACGCCACTTGCCGGAACGGATTGGCGGCCCGTGTCCATCGGAGACCGGATCGTCCCGGGCGACACGAGGCTGCACCTGCGCTTCGAGGTGGACGGAAAGCTGAACGGAAACGGCGGGTGCAACAGCTTTTTCGGAACTTACACGCTGGACGGGTCCGATATGGATATCGGTCCGATCGGAGCAACACGCATGGCCTGCCCCGAGCCGCAGATGGATCTCGAAGCCAGATTCTTTCATGCCCTTGAGAGCGCCGAGAGTTTCGTCACCCGCAGAAATCACCTGCTGCTGTCGGACAGTAATGGCGTCGAACTTGCGGTCTTCGCAGAGGCCGACCCAGCCACGACCGAACGGCCCTGACGCCAGCGCCGGCTGTTGCCGCTTGTCCCGAAATGCGGTGCGGTCCGCCGCGCCAACCCCCACACCAATCGGAAAGGATAGTTCCAATGAAAATAGCAATCGCGGCGTTGTTGATCGTCGCCGCACCGCTGCAGCTACAGGCCCAGGGCGAGGAACTCGACATGGGCGCACTGAACAGCGCCATTGCTGCGCAGCGTCAGATCACGGAAACCCAGCGCCAGCTCATCGTTACGGAGAACCTGAGTCTGACTGAAGCCGAAAGCATCGAATTCTGGCCTGTTTATCGAGAGTACCGCGGTGAAGTCGGCAAGATCGATGACCGGTCGGTAGCCCTGCTGACGCAATACGCCGAAACCTACCTCACTTTGACCGACGACGAAGCACTGGCGTTGCTCAAAGACTCGATGACGCTGGATGCGGATCGCGAGAAACTGAAAAAGCGCTACGTGTCGAAGTTCGGCAAAGTTCTGCCCGGCGTCAAGGTTGCACGTTACATGCAGATCGAGATCCGGCTGGACACGATCACCAGGTTGAAGCTGCAATCGGCACTTCCGCTGGCAATTTGATCAGCCGAAAACTTCACCAACCATGAAAAACGCCGGTGATCGCCATCACCGGCGTACTTCTTTCAAGCCTGTCAGCCGAAGTGCAGTTTGGTCAGCGCGGCATTGTCAACTTTCAATACAGCCCCTTCGATCAGGTCCCTGTAGCAATCCTGGTTGGCTCGAAGCGCCTTGAGTGATCCCACCTCGCGAAGCGTCAAGGATCCGCAGGCACCGGCGGCTGCCGCCCGTATACGCTGATACAGGCGTTCGACGCCCGCTTGCCGGTCCAGATCCAGGTCGGCAAAGGACACACGCATCTGCACCTCTTCGACGGCCAGCCGGGGTGTCGCGGCAATTGCAAATGCCGGCACGCACAATCCAAGCAATGCCAGCAGCCCGATACGTTTGCCGTTCTTGACTAACTCTTTCATTTGGTAACCTCTC
>JAKEGN010000135.1 GCA_022615525.1 Woeseiaceae bacterium | reverse complement strand
GGTGCGCTGCGTGTTGAAGCCGAGCTTGCGCGAGGCCTCCTGCTGCAGGGTGGATGTCGTGAACGGCGCCGCCGGGTTTCGCTTGCGTTGCTTCTTGTCGACGCTGACCGCCGTCAACTCGCCGTTGGCCGCGGCGAGCAAGGTTCTCTCCACCTCGCGCGCAGCTTGCTCGTTCTCGAAGCTGAACTGCTCGACTTTCTCGCCGCGATACCGGACCAGACGCGATACGAACGGTTGCCCGTCCTTGCTCACATCGGCCTCGATTGACCAGTACTCGCGTGCTTTGAACGCCTCGATCTCGAGCTCGCGCTCCACGATCATGCGCAGTGCCGGGCTTTGCACCCGACCGGCAGACAGTCCGCGTTGCACCTTCTTCCATAGCAACGGCGACAGATTGAATCCAACCAGGTAATCCAGGGCACGCCGTGCCTGTTGCGCGCTGACCAGGTCGCTCGAGATGTCGCGCGGATTTTCGATTGCTTCGCGAATGGCGTTCCTGGTGATCTCGTGGAAAACCACACGGTGCACCGGCTTCCCGTTCAGCGCCTTTCTTTCCCTGAGCAATTCAGTCAGGTGCCAGGATATCGCTTCTCCTTCGCGATCAGGGTCCGTCGCGAGATACAGTGCATCGGATTTCTTGAGCGCCCGAACAATTGCATTAACGTGCTTTTCGTTTCGCTCGATGATCTGGTACTTCATGGCAAACCCGTCCTCGGGTACTACCGCGCCCTCCTTCGGCACCAGGTCGCGCACATGGCCGTACGACGCCATGACATCGAAGTCATTGCCAAGATACTTGCCAATGGTCTTCGCTTTCGCAGGCGACTCAACAATTACGAGATTTTTTGCCATTGATTCGAGCTGTTCCTTGCTGCTTTTTCGACACCAGGAACGCAAAACCGCGTTCTGGGCCGCGGTTGAATTACATGCTCGTCAACGGCATGTCAAGCAAATTACTTTAAATTGGGAGATAGAGCTGAGAAATTTCTCAGTTAATGGACCGCGCTCGCGTCCTCGTCGAACACCAGATCTTCCATGCGCGCGTAAGCCTGCTCCTGGCCTGGCTGGCTGAAGAGCACCATCAAAACCACCCACTTGACTTGCTCGACATCGATATCCGGCGTGTCGAGCGCAAGCAGCCGGTCGATGAGAATTTCGCGCTGGGGCGGTGACAGGATTCCGATCTGTTCGAGATACGTAATGAATCCGCGACAGGCCACATCCAGGCGCCCCTGTTCGATGCTGTTGTAGATGCGTGTGCCGTGAACAGTTTGCGTGCTGTGAGGCCGGGCTTTGTGATGCTCGGTGAGCCCGTCGAGCCAGTCGAGTGCGCGGTCGATCTCCAGATCGCCGAAGCCGGCGCGCGACAGCTCGTCGCGCAAGACTTTCTGATCGGGCTCCGGCTCTTCCTCAGCGTCGATGTAGGTCTCGAACAGGTACATCAGGACGTCGAGTACATTTTCTTTCATTCCTGGAGCTGCTCCTCAGTCATTCTTCCTGAGCTGTGAGTATCGGCCGCCGGACTGGGTTTCGATTTTTCCCTCAAGCTCCAGGATAAGAAGCATGGAGGAAACCTGCGCGATCGTCAATCCGGACCGCTGTGCGGGTTCATCGGCAGTCGCGGGATCAAAGCCCAGTGCATCAAGCAGTGCTTCGTACTCGGGATCGACTGGCGCAGACGCTGCAACGTCGCTCTCCGACCGGGCATTTTGCATAAGGTGTCCTGCGAGGGGCCCGAGTTCGTTGACGATGTCTTCGGCGCTTTCGACGAGCTTCGCCCCTTGCCGGATCAGCTTATGACAACCGCGGGACATCGGGTTGTGAATAGAGCCGGGGATGGCGAAAACTTCGCGTCCCTGCTCCGATGCAAGCCGTGCGGTGATCAGGGAGCCGCTTTGCCGTGCGGCCTCGACCACCAGCGTGCCCAGAGACAGTGCACTGATAAGCCTGTTGCGTCGCGGGAAATTTTCCTTGAGCGGCGGACTGCCGAGAGGATATTCGGAGACGAGAGCCCCTTGTGCGGCTATGCGGTGAGCGAGGTCACGATTCGACGCAGGATAAACCCGGTCGATTCCGTTTCCGAGGACGGCTATCGTCTTTGCATCACCATCCAGCGCGCCGCTGTGTGCGGCCGTATCGATGCCCTTTGCAAGGCCGCTCACGATGCAGAAACCGCAGGTCCCGAGGTGCTTTGCAAACTCGTAGGCATTCTGCTCGCCGCCGCGCGTGGGGTTGCGGCTGCCGACAATAGCCAGGGACGGCAGGTTCAGGACGCTGCAATTTCCCAGGACATATAAAAGAGTCGGCGCATCGGGAATCTGGCGCATGAGTTCCGGGTAGTCGGGAGATTCCGGGTGCACGAGATAATGCCGTTCTCCACGCAACCAATCGCGAACTGTGTTGATGAGCGCTTCGTCCGGGCGAAGGATGGCATCGCGGAGCGAGTCCGGCAGCGCTTTGCGGCCGGCGGAGACGATTGCCGCGGCACTCCCGTGCTCCTCCAGCAATACTGCCAGGGCATCGCCGCGTAGAGGCGCCATGCTGAGAATCAACCATGCCCTGTCGCTGTCGTTCACTCGAGAGTTCCTGCTGCTCAAGCCGGCCGGTCGCCGATAATCGGCCGATTATGGGCCGGCAACAAAAAAGCGGCGCTCCCTTACCGAGAGCGCCGCTTTGTGAGGAGACTCTGTCAGCTCGGGTTGCGGACCGCGTCGAGAATGTGAATATCGCTGGTCGCCCGGACCACCAGCCCATACGCGATGCGGTCATATACCTTGAATACCATAATCGTACCGGCCTGCTCGTCGGGCAGCTTGACCTTTTCCCCGCCAAACATCGACATACTGTTGCCGAACCCGCCTTTGTGACGGTCGCGTACTTCCTCACCGGACTGGTACACGCTCAGGATGTCTCCGGGGGCAAGTCCGTTGCGCGCGCCCTGGTTCATGACCACGACCTGGTACTGGCCTATGAGTGCGACGCCGTCGACGACGGAGATGATCTTGCCATCGATCTCGCCGTCCGGCGCTTTCGGAAAGAAATTCAGGGGTATATCGACCGTCTCGGGCAGCAGCAGGTCGCCCGCATTGGCCTCACGATTGGTATCGCTCAGTGCAACCGTTGCCGGGTCTCCGCCGCGTGACAATGCGCCTTCGCCGACATATATGCCGGAGTAGCCCACGACGTCGCCATCGTCCGGATCCTTGAGTTCATCGCCCACCTTGACGACGCTGTAGCGTGTCCCGGTCGGCGCCGCTGCGCCACCACGCACGTAAATCTGGTTACCTGCCGCTCCGAGCATGTGGTCTCCGCGGACGGCCAGGATGTATGGCAGTTCGGATACCTGGTCCTTCTCCAGCACCATGCCTTTCGACAGGAACGCGGCGACCCTTTCGTAAGGGATGCTGGTGATTGCCTCGGTCAGCGGCGTAATGCGTGCCTGTGGCGACATGCGATAGGTTGACGCACGAATATTGGTGATTCGTTCCTGGCCGTCGATCGTAACGAGCGCCAGAACATCGCCCGGATAAATGAGGTGTGGATTCTCGATCTGCGGATTGATGTACCACACTTCCGGCCAATACCACGGGTCCTTGAGGAAAGTCGCCGCGATATCCCAGAGCGTGTCACCAACCTGAACTGTGTATTCGTTGGGGTGATTATCGGCCAGCGGTACCGGGCGAGCTTCCTGCACCAGCACCGGCTGGTTCGTTGTAGCAACCGGCGCAGTCGTTGCCGCCGGGCTGACGGACCGCGAACTGCCCGCCGATGACGTGCTTTGGCTGACGGGAGCCGCGGCGGTTTCTTCGTCATCGTAGAAAGGGTTGAGCGAGCAACCGGCCAGTGCTGTGGCCAGACCGATAACAGTCAGTTGTCGCCTGACTGACAAGCATTTTTTGCGGGAAAACATGATTGACGGTTGCTCCATCACAATGACCCAGGGCTGCCGGGTGGCAGGCGTTGCTATAATATGTCGAGTCGACGCCGGACAGGCTGCCAAACGCGTCACAATTCCGTGCCCGCAGCGACCGGATTGGCCCGTTTTCAGGCGGCATTGTCTGACATCTTATTTAATCAAGTCAATTATTTAGGTCGAGTTTGTAGGAACTTACGCGAGTTATCACCGGGCAAAACATGGCAAAACTGAGAATTTTGGAGTTTCCAGACCCCCGACTTCGCACCCGCGCCGTCCCGGTCAAGGCCGTGGACGATCGTCTGCGCCGGCTCATCGACGACATGTTCGAAACCATGTACGCGGCACCCGGAATCGGCCTGGCGGCGACCCAGGTCGACGTGCACCAGCGCCTGCTGGTGGCGGATGTCTCCCCGGACAAGACCGGGCCACTCGTGCTGATCAACCCCGAGATCCTGCAAAAAGACGGCGTCGCGGTGACCGAGGAGGGCTGCCTGTCCGTGCCTGGGTACTTCGACGAAGTCGAAAGGGCCGGGCATATTCGCGTGCGCTATCTCGACCGTGACGGGCAAACGGTGGAGCAAGATATGGACGGCCTGCTGGCTGTGTGCGTGCAGCACGAAATGGACCACCTCGAAGGCCGGCTGTTCGTCGATTACCTTTCGGAAGCAAAGCGCCAGCGCATCCGCAAGCGACTGGTGAAAGATCGCCGCACGGTTTCGAGTCCCGTAGCGGTACTCTGACCGCTGCGGTCGCGTTTCTGCCATGAAAATCCTGTTTGCCGGCACGCCGGAGTTCGCGCGCGAGTCCCTTGAAGCTTTGGTGAAGGGAGGCTTTGTGCCGACTCTGGTCCTGACCCAGCCCGACCGGCCCGCCGGCCGCGGCAAGCAAATTACGGAGAGCCCGGTCAAGCAGTACGCGAAGCAGTACAACATACCCGTCTGGCAGCCGGCCAACCTGAAAGACGACGCTGCGATTGCGCGGCTCAGGGCCGAAGCACCGGACGTACTCATTGTCGCGGCGTACGGATTGCTCTTGCCGCAAGCCCTGCTCGACATCCCGCGCCGCGGTTGCGTGAACGTGCATGCTTCGCTGCTGCCGCGCTGGCGGGGCGCATCGCCAATCCAGGCGGCGATATTGGCCGGCGACACGCATACCGGAGTGAGCCTCATGCAGATGGAGGCGGGGCTCGACTGCGGCGCGGTGCTCGCCGCCGAGTCCGTCGCCATCGGGCCGGAGGAAACCGCGGGATCCCTGCACGACAGGCTCGCGGTACTGGGCGGGTCACTGCTCGTAAGGACTTTGCCCGGCATCCTGCAGGGCAATTGCATGGCGCGGCCGCAGGATCCGAAGGAAGTGACTTTTGCGGGCAAGATTCGCACCGAAGATGCGATGCTCGACTGGCTGCAACCTGCCGGGATCAATGCGCGCAAAGTGCGTGCGTACAATCCGCAGCCGGGCGCATGGTTTCGTTTTGCCGACGAGCGCATCAAATGCTGGCGTGCGATACCCATTGAGGCTGCAGCGCAGGAACCCGGCACGGTGATCGCATCGGGCAAAGCGGGCTTCGACGTCGCCTGCAGTGCCGGTGCGCTACGACTCATGGAAGTACAGCGTGCCGGCGGGCGTCGCGTGCGCGGAGCGGAACTGGCGACGCAGCTGAAACTTGCGGGCAAGCGCCTGTTCTGATCGACATGTCCGACGAGCGCAATGGAGCCAGGCTGCGCGCCACCGCCGCGACGGTGGTCGAACGTGTCGTACGCGATGGCCGCACGCTCGATTCCGCATTGAGTGAGGTGCAGGTGGCGGAAAGTGAAATGCCACTGCTGCGCATGCTTTGTTACGGCACCATCCGATATCACTGGCGCCTGCGTGCACAGCTCGCCGCACTGCTGGATCGGCCGCTCAAAACGCGCGACCGCGTTATCGAATCCCTGCTTGCGATCGGCCTCTTTCAGCTCACAGATACACGCGTTCCGGATCATGCTGCCGTGTCCATGACGGTCGAGGCGGCGCGAGTGTTGCGGCGGCCCGCCTATGCCGGGCTGATCAACGCCGTCCTGCGGAATTTCCGACGGAAAAGCCCCGTCATCGCGTCTAACGAAGAAGCGGAGCTGAATCATCCGCAGTGGCTGATCGATACCATACGCAGTGACTGGCCGGACGACTGGCGCGCGATTGTCAACGCGAATAACGAGCGGGCACCGATGTGGCTGCGTGTCAATGCCAGGCAGACAACCGCGGAGGACTATGTCGGGTTGATGCAGCTCGCGGAGAACATGCCGGAAGCGAGGATGTTGCCGGGTTTCGAACAGGCCTTGTGCCTCGAGCACCCGGTCGATGTCGAACGGCTGCCCGGGTTCCTGGACGGCCGCGTCTCGGTACAGGATGCGGCAGCGCAGATTGCAGCACCGTGGCTGTTGGCCGAAGGCGGCCGGCGCATCCTGGACGCCTGCGCGGCACCCGGCGGAAAGACCGGCCACCTTCTCGAACTGGCAGCCGGCGACGCGGCGGTGACCGCCCTCGACGCAGACGAGGAACGCCTGCAGCCCCTGAAGGACAACCTTCGTCGCCTGCGGCTGAATGCAACCGTTGTCTGCGCCGATGCATCAAATCCTGAAGACTGGTGGGACGGCGAGGCCTTCGATCGCATCCTGGTTGACGCGCCGTGTTCCGCGACCGGCGTGATACGGCGGCACCCGGATATACGCCTGTTGCGCCGGGCGTCCGACATCGCCGGACTGGCCAGGCAGCAGGGGGCCCTGCTGAACGCGCTTTGGCCGTTGCTCGCACCGGGTGGCCGCCTGCTGTACGTAACCTGCTCGGTCCTGCAGGAAGAGAATGACTCGGTAGTGCAGGAATTCCTCGGACTGCACCCGGACGCCGTCGAAAACACTGTGTTGCCAAATTACAACATCCGCGATTTAATGCGTCGAAAGGCATTGGGCTTCCAGGTGCTGCCGGGAAGCGCGGGGCTGGACGGCTTTTACTACGCCTGTCTCGACAAGGACCCGGGAAAGACTGACTCAAAATGACTGGACCAAGGACAATTGTCGCCTGCCTGCTCGGCATCGTCGCATTCGCGCCCCTGCTGGCGCAGGATGTCCCCGACCGCGAGGGTTACTTCGACATACGTTCGGCATCGACCTCGCTGGTCGATGGTGTGCACCAGCTCGAAGCGCGCCTGCAGCTCGTGTTGAGCAATGAAGCCCTGGATGCGCTGAACAGCGGTGTTCCGTTGCGCATCGAACTGATGCTCGACGTCATTCGGGTGCGGAGGTTCATACCGGATGCCGTGGAAGCGGAGCTCGTATGGCAATACGAACTCGAGTACCGGCCTCTCAGCCAGCGCTACATCGTGCGCAATGTCAACAGCGGCATCCTCGACTCTTACGCGACGCTCTACTCCGCGTTGAACAACCTCGGCCGAATACAGGGCCTGCCGGTCATCGACGACTCCGTCCTGTCATCGGACAGCCGCTACCGGGTGCGGCTGAGATCCGCACTGAGCACGCAACAGTACCCGGCGGCGTTGCGAATTATCTTTTTCTGGCGCGATGAGTGGCAGCTCAAGAGCGAATGGTACGAGTGGTATCTCGACCGATGAAACGACTGATCTACGGCACGATAGTCACGATGGGTGTGGGATCCGCCCTCGTGGCGCTATTCCTGCTCAGCCAGACGTCACAGAACACCGAGGAGTTCGATCGCCTGCACATCACCATGCTGATGATCAATGTCGGCGGTGTGCTGGTGCTGTTTGCGTTGACGGTCGGCAACCTGTCGCGGTTGATTCGCGATTACCGGAAGCGCGTGCCGGGCTCCAGGCTCAAAGCGCGCATGGTGGGCATGTTCGTCGGCCTTGCGATTCTGCCCTTGCTCGTCGTGTTCTATTTCTCGATGCAGTTCATCAATCGGGGCATCGATTCCTGGTTCAACGTGGAAGTCGAGGCTGGGCTGGACGATGCGCTTGCTCTCAGCCGGGCGTCGCTCGAGATGTTGATGCGCGATCACCTCGAGACCACGGTCAGGATCACTAATCGCCTGAGGCAGGTCGCCCCGAGACAAATAGTATTTGAGCTCAGCCTGCTGCGTCGCGAGAGCGGCGCGAGCGAGATCACGATCTACGGTGCCAGCAGCCGCATCATCGCAACCAGTTCTGGTTTGTCGTCAGCCAGCTTTCCAAAGCTGCTGAGTGACGAAGTGGTACTGCAGATACGGCAGAACCGCCCGTTTGTCAGCCTTGATGACCTCGAAGAGGGTGCCTACGAGATTCGTACTGCATTGCCATTCCAGAGCGCGGTCAATCAGGACTTGTCAGGCGTTTTGCAGGCGCATTTTCCGGTGCCGGAACGCATCGGGCGTATGGCCAGCAATGTGGATACGTCCTACAGCGACTACAAGCGCGCCGTGTACCTGCGGGATCCGCTGAAACGCATCTACTCGCTGACCCTCACGGTTGTGCTGATGGTTTCGTTGCTGGCTTCGATCTATGGCGCCCTGGTGCTGTCGCGTAGATTGACATCGCCGATCCAGGACCTGGTCGCTGGTACGCGCGCGGTTGCGGAAGGCAACTTCGACACCCGCGTGCACGCGTCGTCCAAGGATGAGATCGGCTTCC
>JAKEGN010000134.1 GCA_022615525.1 Woeseiaceae bacterium | reverse complement strand
GGCTCGCCCTGGAGTATGCCCGGTGCGCGCAGCAGCTCGAAATACGCACTTTGGGCGCGAGGTTCGACGAATGCGACTTGCACGTCATACCGATTCGAGACGTTGAAATACAGCTCGATCATCTCTTCCATCGAGTCTATGAAAAACAGCGTGCCGATCATCAGGGATCCGGAGACTGCGACACCCGCGGTGGTGAATGCGGCGCGCGAGGGGAACCGGACGATGTGACGAAGGATCATGCGCGTCTGGTGGTCGAGGAATTTCAGCCGGGTAATGCGTGTGCCGAGTGCCCGGGAGTAATCCGCCGGTTGCGGCGGCGTCATCGCGGTCGCCGGCTCGAGTTTTGCGGCACGGTGAACCGAGAGGGCTGCGCCGCCGCCGATTGCGGCAGCGGTAGCCAGCACCACGGTAACGTAGACGCGCGGATTCACCTCGAAAACGAACAGCGGGAAACTGTAGTACTCGGTATACAGAGAGGCGAGCATGCGCCCCAGCCAGATGCCGAGGCCGCCGCCAATGAACAGGCCGATCAGTCCGAACAGTGCCACCAGCTTCAGGTAGTGCGCGACTATCGCGGCGTTGGAGTAGCCGAAAGCTTTCATCAGGCCGATTTCGTCGCGCTCCGTCGCGATGACGCGCGCAACGACCACGTTCACCAGGAACGCGGCGACCAGCAGGAAGATCGGTGGCAGCACTTGGCCCATGGTTCGGAGCTGCTCGATTTCGCTGCTGACGAAGGCATCGGAGATGTGCTGCTCGCGCCCATAGGCGCCGGGTGCCCCGAAGGGCGCAAGCAACGAGTCGAGCCGTGCTATGACCGCATCCTCGTTCGCCCGGTAGGCGAGCCGCACTACGACTTCATTGAATGCGCCGTCCTGGTTGACGGCTTCCGCCAGGGCGTCCCGT
Organism: Woeseiaceae bacterium; assembly: GCA_022615525.1. Taxonomy (GTDB): domain Bacteria; phylum Pseudomonadota; class Gammaproteobacteria; order Steroidobacterales; family Woeseiaceae; genus JAKEGN01. The sequence continues at coordinate 6,032 of JAKEGN010000134.1, read as the reverse complement.
CCCATCCACAGAACACCGAACAACCGAGGGTCCGGCACGATCTGGCCGGGCGCGATGGCATACACGTGCTCCGGCGATAGCGCAATGCCGACGACGGTCATGGTTTCACGACCGCCATAGACAGTCGCCGGGATGGTATCGCCGATGTCGAGCGCGTGCGCGTCCGCAAAGGCGCGTAACACGACGGCTTCGTCGCGCCGGCCCGGCTGCGGCATGCGGCCGCGGAGCAGGTACACCTGGTTGACGGCGGGCTCCGCCGCATCCGGCAGTGAATAGATCTCGCCGGTAGCCGGTTCGTCCATCCCGGGCATGTCGAACAATGCCGCCACGCGGACTCGGCTCTCCGCTGCCTGTACGCCCTCTAGGTTGCGAATGTCGTTTATCAGAGCATTCGGTGCCCGTACCACCGGCGCCCAGATATCCGCGAATCGATACCGCTCGTAATACGCGCGGCGCGTCTCCTCCAGTGAGGTGAGCATGCCGGCGGCAACGAGGTACACCGACACACCTCCCGCGATCACGAATGCGATGGCAATAGCCTGGCCTTTCATGGCCCAGAGATCGCGCAGGAGTTTGCGATCCAGCGCGGAAATCCTCCATGGCAGTCGCAGCGATTTCACCACGACAGTTCCCGGGGATCTTTGCGACTGGCATTGCGCCGCTGCTCGCGGATACGGCCATCGGAAAGGACGATGACACGGTCCGCCATGTCGGCGACCGTGGCATTGTGGGTAATAAGGAGAGTGGTCGCGTTCATCGACCTGTTGACGTCCCGCAGAGCCTCGAGCACGCGTATGCCGGTGGCGCTGTCGAGCGCCCCGGTCGGTTCATCGCACAGGAGGACCGATGGCTGCTTGGCGATGGCGCGGGCAATCGCGACCCTTTGTTGTTCACCGCCGGAGAGCTGCGACGGGAAATGGTCGAGCCGTTCCTCGAGGCCGACAATGGCGAGTGCCTGTTCCGGTGTCAGGGGGTGCTCCGCGATCTCCGTGACCAGCGCGACGTTCTCGCGCGCGGTCAGGCTTGCCATCAGGTTGTAGAACTGGAACACGAATCCGACGTGGCGCCGGCGGTACCGGGTCAGCTCGCGCTGGCTGGCCGTGGTCAGTTCCTGGCCGCGAAACACGAGCCGCCCGGCGCTGGGGCGGTCGAGTCCGCCAAGGATGTTGAGCAGCGTTGACTTGCCGCTGCCCGAAGCTCCCAGGAGCACGACCAGCTCGCGCTCCGGCAACTCGAGATCGATGCCGCGCAGCGCCTCGACGGCGCCGGGTCCGCTGCCGTAAACCTTGGTCAGTTTCTCGGTGCGGAAACACAGCCGGGCTTGATTCGACTCCTGCATTTCCTGGCTCCCGTGACCGGTATCAGGTTTCGACATCTGGCGGTGGCGTACCCGGTCGCTCGCGTCGGCTCAGTCAGCGAACTGGCCGCCGAGGTTGACCAGGTCGTAGGCGACGGATTCCTTCCAGCCCAGGCGCTCACCGATGTCCACCGATTCGAGCAGAAACGTTTCGGCGCTCTCCAAATCCTCCTGCAGCAATGCCACCGCGCCAAGGTTGCCGATTGTATTGGCCTGGCCGGCAAGGTTGTTGCGCGCGCGGTAGATCTCCAGTGCCTCGCGGATGTGCTGGTTAGCTTCATCGTAGCGGCCACTCGACGCGGCGATGATGCCGAGGCTGGTCTGGATTTTTGCCTGCAGTGTGTTGTTGTCGGTGTCTTCGGCCAGACCCTCGGCCTGTTTCAGCCTGCTTTCGGCCAGGTCCAGCTTGCCTTCGGCGCGTGCCAGCATGCCTTGTGCGATCAGCAGCCGCGCCTGTTCTGTCCGCAGTCCGCTGTCGACGCTGATTTGGAGCGCGTGCCGGTAGTTCTCGTCTGCCGTCTTGTAGTCGCCGGCCTGCCTTGCAATATTGCCCAGGCCGTGCAGCGCGGAAGCCGACAGTGCCGGCGGGGGATGGAGTTCCAGGCAGTTTGTGAACACCGCGCGCGCTTCGTCGAGTTTGCCGGCGCGAACCAGCGAATGCCCCAGCATGTCCAGCGTCTCCGGGTTGCCCGGCTGCAGCCGGTCAGCCTGCCGGTAACTGTGGATGGCCTGTTCCAGGTTCTCACTGAAATAGAGAGCGCCGGCTTCACGCCAAGTTGCGGCCGCGGCGCCGCTGGTTTCGGACACCGCAGTGTCCTGGGTCGCGGCGATCCTGGTCAGCATCCCGGCAGCCTCGGCCACCTTGCCATCGTCCAGCAGGGCGAACGCTGCCTGCTTTTGCGCATCCGCCGAGGCGATGATCGTCTGGATGGCATTCCGAATAGCGACTTCCGATTCGATGTTCAGGTCCACGCCGGCCGCTGCGGCCTGGTTGCGCAACAGGTTCAGCAGCTCGTTGATTTTCGCATCGGTATCTTCGATGGCAACGCGGGTCTCCTTGACCAGCTCCTGGGTTTCGTCCGGTGCAAACCACCCGGCGATCTCGCTGAGATTCGCCAGTACCGCCAGCGCAGCGCTGGCAAGGGCTGCCACGGCACCCAGTCCGATGGCCTTGCGCCGCCATTCGAGGCGCTTCCTGCGGCTGCTTCTCTCCCGCGGATCCGGGTTCGTCAATGGTTCCTCGGTCATTGGTGTGTCAGTCATTGGTTCTTCAGTCTTCGGTTCTATTCGTGCGATCCATGAGTGGATGCATGGAATTTGGGGCAGCGAAATTTCATCTTGCCGGCAATGAACAAAAAAATGCCCCCGCAGTATTCACTGCGGGGGCGGGCCCAGGCAAGCGGGTCGTGGGGGTGCGACCCAGCTTGTTCCGTTACGGCTCGAGGAGATAGATGCCGATCTTATAGGCGGTGAACTCGTTCGTATCCGCGTCGTAGTGACCGCGCGCATACATCGAACGGGCGGTGGTCGCACCGTCGAATTCATTGAGCAGCGCTGTGACAAAATCCTCGAAGTCCGAATAGAGCTGCAGGCTGTCAGTCGTTTTCAATACAAACAGGTTTCTGCCCGGTTCGCGTGGCCGGATGACAGTACCCGACGGCAGCGTCGTGAGGTCGATCAGCACCGGGCCCTGTTTGATGTGATGCCTGTCGCCGATGTCCGGACTGTGGTTGTCCAGCACGAGCGCGTCCGTACCGATGCTCAGGAACGGTGCGAGCGTGCCCTCACTGCCCCAGCCGATGCCGAGGGTGCTGCGGACGTCGGCAAAATCGACGACGGTCCGGCCTTCGAAGTCCGGCGGTGCGGCGCCGAACGCGTTCGGGAAGCCGTACACCACGACCGGCCGGCCGGTGGCGAGGGGGGTCATGAACAGGTTGCCCGTCGCGACTTCGTAATTGCCGGGGTCGGCGTCCGTTTCCGAACTTGCGCCGGTACCGCTGAAATCGAAGACCTGTACACGGCGCCGGTCGATGGACTGCAACGCGATGTCCGTCTGTCCCGGCAGGATTGTTTTCACCAGTCCGGCGAGGTGCGTCACGTGCATGCGCACGGCGCCGGCGGTGGCGTCGATCTGCACCCGTGCCGCATCACTGGCCGTGACCTCGCCGTAGACCGTAACCCGCTGGCCGACGGAAATGGCGCTGATGTCCAGGCCGGCGTTGGGGTGCCCAGCCTTGACGACCCGGGTGTCCGGACCGATGGTGACCACGACGTCGTCGTGGAACCAGGCATCATGCCCGGGGCGCATGATCGTGGCGCCGCGCACCGTCAGCTCGTTGCCGTTACGGGCAATGACGTTGCCTCGCACGGCATCGCGGTCGGTGCCCGGCACACTGCTGCCGGCAAGCACCAGGTCCGCGGTGAACTGGCGCAGGTCGACGTCCAGGGTGCCTTGCGCAATCGTCAGCGTGCCCGGGCCGGCCGCGCCCAGTGCGCGGAGCCCGTCGACACCCTCGTGCTCGACACCATTCACTTCAAAAGCAGTATCGTCGGTTACATTACCCCGCACCCGGCCGAAGTCGCCGCTCGAACCGAAAAACGGACGCATCGCGACCGTGTAATACATTTCGGCTTCGTTGGTATCCAGTAGCGCACCGCGAACCCGGATCTCCTTGGAATCGACAGGATCGATCTCGGCGACGATGAAGGCTTCGGCGGTGGCAAGTGCCGGTGTGCTGACGACGTCCACCGTGTGCGATGCCTCCAGGTCGAAGTCGACCGTGAGCAGCGAGGGGCGGCCGCGCGTAATAACCAGGCGATCGCGATCCGACAGGATGATCCGGTGTTCCACCTCGGCCAGTGCATTGCCGTCTGCATCGACGACCAGGGCGTCCTTGGCTACATCATTCGCCTCGACGACGACTTCCGCGTTGCTGTAATCGAGCCTGATCGTACCGGCAACGTACACACCCGGCGGAATCGTTGCCGCGGTCACCAGTTCGGTGAGGTCGACGTAATCGGTAAAGTTGATGCGCGTACGAAGAGGCAGGGTTTCGACGACCCGTCCACCGGCCGTCTCCAGTTTCAGCGACAGCACATCGACGGTGTAGTTGAGGAAGTCGCCGTCGGCGTCCGTGAAGCCTACCAGTACGGTTCCGCACTCGCCCACGGTTGCCGCATTACCGGGGTCGCAGGCAGCGAGCGGGGCCGGGGCTTCGGCATTGTTGCTGCCGCTGCTGCAGGCGGCCAGGGCGAAAACCGACCACGCCAGCGCGGCCCGCATCCAGGCGGGCAAGCGGCCGGCGGTGCCGTGGGAAAGTGGATTCGAAAGCTTCATTGCGATCTCCTTGTCCTGTGCGCGTTCGATATGCCTACTAACGCACGGTCCCCCAGCCGGTTGACGATCCCCCGCGGGGATGTGTACCGCGGTCGCGCCATGCCTGTCAGGGCAAGCCGCAAAATGCAATAAAATGCAAAAATACATGCACTTATCTTGTTTTCCTTTGGTAACGTGTCAGAATGCGGACAGACCAAGAAGCAAACTTGACCGGCACATTTCCCGTCTGGCGGTGCACGCCGTTTGGACAGGTCGGCTAGACTCACGGGGCGGCAGCGCTTGCAACAATCGGCGACTGAATGACAACGACATCCGGCAGCAAAGCACCCACACCCGTGCCAGTCCGGCATCGCCGGCCCAGGGCCGGTGAACGCAATCGTGGCGCGGTCGATGCCCTGCAAACCAAGATTGCCGTCAATGTGCAGCAACTCGATCCCGGCCGGTTTCATGAGCAGCTCCGCGACAACATCGGCGAACTGCCGGATGCCACCGGTTGCGATTCGGCGTTCCTGGCGCTGTTTCGGGCCGACGCGACAGCCATCGAAACCGTGTTCGCATCGGGTTCCGTTTTCAGCAGCTGCAATCCGGCCGCACTCGAAGGCGAATCCCTGGGCAACTGGCCATGGCTGGCGAAGAATCTCGGTCACCTGCGCCTGATCGAATTCCCGGACACCGAAAGAGCGCCCAAAGGCGCGACGGCGGAGATGGAGCGATTCGCGGAATTGCATATCGGCTCGATCCTCATCATCGGATTCACGGTGCGCAATGATGTCGCAGGGTTCCTCGCACTGGCCAACGAGAGCCCGGTCGAAGGCTGGGACGCCAACCTGCACCTGCTGATGAAACTGATCGGCGCGTCACTGGCCTCCGGTATCGAGCGTATGCGGACGCTCGCCGTTCTTGCGGAGATGGAAGAGCGAAATCATCTCGTCAGCCTGACTGCCAATGACGGCATCTGGGACTTTGACGGCGCAAGCAAACGACTGCGACTTTCGCGCCGCTGGAAGTCGATGCTCGGCTACGACGTCAACCGCGACGACCTGCTGCCCGACTGGTACCGCCTGGTGCATCCGGACGACATGATCCGCGTGCAGGCGAAGATGCGCGAGCATCTCGAGGGAAAAACAGAATTTTTCGAGAGCGTGCATCGCATGAAACACCAGAATGGTGAATGGCGATGGATGACCAGCCGGGCAAAAGCACGGCAGGATGAACGCGGCAGGCTGCAGCGGTTGCTCGGTGTCGAAGTCGACATCACCGAACGCAAGCTTTACGAAGAGGCGTTGTTCAGGCAGAAGGAGAGCGCGCAGATCACCTTGCGCTCGATCGGCGACGGCG
>JAKEGN010000133.1 GCA_022615525.1 Woeseiaceae bacterium | reverse complement strand
TGAGCGAGGAAGCCCCGGCGCCTTCGGCCTAGCGGTTTGGTCCAGCAGGGCCGCGGGCGGCCGCGGCCCTGCCGGTGCTTGGCTTGACACCTCTGACCGGGCGTCAATACAATGCCCGCCCTTAACCCCGGGGCCCGCCAACGGCGGGCCCTGTATTTTGGCGACGAAACGACAGATTTTTTCTTACGTTTCAAAAGATTAGATCGGTCGCCATATCACCCTGAGGCTGAATCGCGGAGATTCGGCCGCGGGGTGCGCGCGCGTTTTACGGCGCACACCGATAGCAAGTAACCGCAAGCTGACATTGGCATTTTCGACTTATCCAACGAGAGAACCAAGGCCTATGGCCACGATGAACCAGTTAGTACGAAAGCCGCGAGTGATCAAAACGGCGAAAAGCACCGTACCCGCTCTCGAGCGGAGTCCGCAGAAACGCGGCGTGTGCACGCGCGTCTATACCACGACGCCGAAGAAGCCGAACTCGGCAATGCGCAAGGTCGCGCGTGTGCGCCTGACCAACGGCTTCGAGGTCACGAGCTACATCGGTGGCGAGGGCCACAACCTGCAGGAGCACTCGGTCGTGCTGATTCGCGGCGGTCGTGTAAAGGACCTGCCGGGTGTGCGTTACCACACCATTCGCGGCACGCTCGATTGCGCCGGGGTCAACGACCGGCGGCAGGGACGCTCGAAGTATGGAGCAAAGCGCCCGAAATCCTGATGCGGATCATTTGCGGCGCAGAAAATTAAATACCTCCTGGCAGTTTGCCGGGATCACAGAGACAAACCATGTCAAGACGATCACAGGCACCGAAGCGCACGATTCTGCCGGACCCGAAATACGGGAGTGACTTGCTGGCGAAGTTCATGAACATGATCATGAACGACGGCAAGAAATCCGTTGCGGAACGCATTATTTACGGTGCACTCGACCGAATTACCGAAAAAGAGACCAAGGTCAACGAAAAGTCTCTGGAACTGCTCGAACAGGCACTGGAAAACGTCAAACCGATGGTCGAGGTAAAGTCGCGCCGGGTCGGCGGTGCCACCTACCAGGTGCCTGTCGAAGTAAGACCGTCGCGTCGCCAGACGCTGGCAATGCGCTGGGTGATCGAGGCTGCGCGCAGCCGCAGCGAGAAATCCATGGCGCATCGCCTGGCACACGAGCTGATGGATGCAGCCGAGAACCGCGGTACCGCCGTGAAGAAGAAGGAAGACGTCCACCGCATGGCGGAAGCCAACAAGGCGTTCTCGCACTATCGCTGGTAGTCGCGCGACTACTCAAGTTTATTAAGGAAGAAACACGTGGCACGTACAACCCCCATTGAGCGTTATCGCAATATCGGCATCATGGCTCACATCGATGCCGGTAAGACGACGACCACGGAACGCGTTCTGTTCTACACGGGCGTATCTCACAAGATCGGTGAGGTACACGACGGTGCTGCGATCATGGACTGGATGGAACAGGAGCAGGAGCGTGGTATCACCATCACGTCGGCTGCCACGACCTGTTTCTGGCAAGGCATGGACAAGCAGTTCGAACAGCACCGCATCAATATCATCGACACGCCGGGACACGTTGACTTCACCATCGAAGTCGAACGCAGCCTGCGCGTGCTCGACGGCGCCGTAACGGTACTGTGTTCGGTCGGCGGCGTGGAGCCGCAGACCGAGACGGTCTGGCGCCAGGGCAACAAGTACAAGGTTCCGCGCATGATTTTCGTCAACAAGATGGACCGTGCCGGCGCCAACTTCTTTCGCGTCGTTGGCCAGGTGAAGAGCCGCCTGGGCGCCAACCCGGTGCCCGTGCAGTTGCCGATCGGCGCCGAAGAGAAATTCGAGGGCGTCATCGACCTGGTCCGGATGAAAGCCGTGTATTGGGACGAAAGCAACATGGGCACGACTTTCGAGTTCCGTGACATTCCGGCGGACCTTCAGGCCGTCGCCAAAGAATGGCGGGACAAGATGATCGAAGCCGCCGCCGAGGGCGACGAAGAGCTGCTGCACAAATTCCTCGAAGGCGAGGAACTGACAAACGACGAGATTCGCCGTGGATTGCGCAAGCGCTCGCTGGCCAACGAAATCATCGTGACCATGTGCGGCTCGGCGTTCAAGAACAAGGGCGTACAGGCGATGCTGGATGGCGTCGTGGAGTACCTGCCCTCGCCGGTCGATGTGCCTGCGATCAAGGGTATCCTGGATAACGAAAGCGAAGGAGAGCGGCACGCCTCGGACGAGGAGCCGTTTGCGGCTCTTGCGTTCAAGATCGCCACCGACCCGTTCGTCGGCAACTTGACTTTCTTCCGGGTTTATTCCGGAGTGCTGAATTCAGGCGACACGATCTACAACCCGGTCAAGAGCAAGCGCGAACGTATCGGCCGTGTCCTGCAAATGCACGCCAATGATCGAAAAGAGATCAAGGAAGTTCGTGCAGGCGATATCGCGGCCGCCGTCGGGCTCAAGGACGTGACCACGGGCGACACGCTGACGGACATGAAGAACATCATCACGCTCGAGCGCATGGAGTTCCCTGAGCCGGTGATTGCGGTCGCGGTCGAACCGAAAACCAAGGCAGATCAGGAAAAGATGGGCCTCGCCTTGCAGAAGCTGGCCAAGGAAGATCCGTCGTTCCGCGTCCATACGGACGAAGAATCCGGGCAGACGATCATCTCCGGCATGGGTGAGCTGCATCTCGACATCATCGTCGATCGCATGAAGCGCGAGTTCAAGGTGGAAGCGAACGTCGGCAAGCCGCGCGTGGCCTACCGTGAGACGATTCGCAGCTCGGTACAACAGGAAGGCAAGTTTGTGCGGCAGTCCGGTGGACGCGGCCAGTACGGCCATGTGTTCCTCAAGATCGAACCGCAGGAAGCCGGTGCCGGCTACGAGTTCGTCAATGGCATCGTCGGCGGCGTTGTGCCGAAGGAATACATCGGCGCGGTCGACAAGGGCGTGCGCGAACAGCTCGAGAACGGTGTTATGGCCGGTTATCCCGTGGTCGACGTCAAGGTCACCTTGTACGACGGCTCGTACCATGATGTCGATTCCAGCGAAATGGCATTCAAGATCGCCGGTTCGATGGCGTTCAAGGATGGTGCCCGCAAGGCGAACCCGGTATTGCTCGAACCGATCATGAAGGTCGAGGTCGTTACGCCGGAGGATTACTTTGGCGATGTCATGGGCGACCTCAACCGGCGTCGCGGCCTGCCGCAAGGCATGGACGATTCGCCGGCCGGCAAGATCATCCGGGCAGAAGTGCCTTTGGCCGAGATGTTTGGCTACGCGACGGACCTGCGCTCCATGAGCCAGGGACGCGCCGTGTATTCGATGGAATTTGCGAAGTACAGCGAAGTTCCGCATAACGTCGCAGAAAGTGTAATGAAGAAAGCCAGTTAAACGTCACGAGAGAACAGGACATGTCCAAAGAGAAATTTCAAAGAACAAAGCCGCACGTAAACGTAGGCACGATAGGTCACGTGGACCACGGCAAGACGACGTTGACGGCAGCGCTGACGAAGGTGATGGCGGCGAAGTTTGGTGGTGAGATCCGCGCTTACGACCAGATAGACAACGCACCGGAGGAGAAGGCGCGGGGTATTACGATTGCGACGGCACACGTGGAGTACGTGAGTGCGAACCGGCATTACGCGCACGTGGATTGTCCGGGGCATGCGGACTACGTGAAGAACATGATCACGGGAGCGGCACAGATGGACGGTGCGATCCTGGTGGTGAGTGCGGCGGACGGTCCGATGCCGCAGACGCGGGAGCACATTTTGCTGGCGCGGCAGGTGGGAGTGCCGTACATCGTGGTGTACCTGAACAAGGCGGACCAGGTGGACGATGCGGAGTTGCTGGAGCTGGTGGAGATGGAGGTCAGGGACCTGTTGTCGACCTACGAGTTTCCGGGCGATGTGACGCCGATCATCACCGGGTCGGCGCTGAAGGCCTTTGAAGGGGACACCTCGGAGATCGGGGTGCCCTCGGTGGAGCGTCTGGTGGAGGCGATGGACAGTTACATCCCGGTACCGGAGCGGGCCATAGACGGGGATTTTCTGATGCCGGTGGAAGACGTGTTTTCGATCTCGGGCCGGGGCACGGTGGTGACCGGGCGTATCGAGCGCGGCATTGTGAAGGTGGGGGACGAGCTGGAGATCGTGGGTATCCGCGACACCGGCAAGACCACCTGCACCGGGGTGGAGATGTTCCGGAAGCTGTTGGACCAGGGTCAGGCCGGGGACAACGTGGGTGTGTTGTTGCGCGGTACCAAGCGCGAGGAAGTGGAGCGGGGTCAGGTGCTGGCGAAGCCGGGCTCGATCACGCCGCACACCAAGTTTGAGGCGGAGGTGTACATCCTGACCAAGGAAGAGGGCGGGCGGCACACGCCGTTTTTCAAGGGTTACCGGCCGCAGTTTTACTTTCGCACCACGGACGTGACCGGGGCCTGCGAGCTGCCGGAGGGCACCGAGATGGTGATGCCGGGGGACAACGTGCAGATGGTGGTGGACCTGATTGCACCGATCGCCATGGAAGACGGGCTGCGGTTTGCCATCCGCGAGGGTGGCCGCACCGTGGGCGCGGGCGTAGTGGCAAAGATACTGCAGTAGTAACTATCGTCATTGCGAGGAGCGCAGCGACGAAGCAATCTCAGGATGGCATTGCGAGTGATTCAGCAGATTGCTTCGCTTCGCTCGCAATGACGTCGGCGCATAAGCCGAAAAGACGACTGTAGAAGGAGCCTGCATTGCAGGCGACCGGAAATAACGAATCAACCGTAGGAAACACACGTGGCAACCAACCAGAACATCCGCATTCGCCTGAAGGCCTTCGACCACCGGCTGATCGACAATTCGGCCCGGGAAATCGTCGAAACGGCGAAACGTACCGGCGCGACAGTCAAGGGGCCGATCCCGCTGCCCATGAGGATGGAGCGGTACACCATCCTGATCTCGCCGCATGCCAACAAGGATGCCCGTGACCAGTACGAGATTCGTACGCATAAGCGATTGATGGATATCGTAAATCCTACCGACAAGACGGTAGATGCACTGATGAAGCTGGAACTGCCTGCCGGCGTCGACGTGCAAATCAAGCTCAATTGATTTATCGCTGCTGCAGCGGCCGGCTGATGGCCGCCGCCGAGCAGCCTGAATTAGTGGTTTCCCATACCGGTCCGGCTTCGCCGACCGGTATTTGATCG
>JAKEGN010000016.1 GCA_022615525.1 Woeseiaceae bacterium | reverse complement strand
TACGACCCGTACATCGCATTCTGTTCCGCGGACTTGTTCAGCACTGTGCCGATCAGGTTCTGGTTCGTGGCCTGGAGCAGCTCGGCCGCGCGGGCCAGTTGCTCCCGCTGTGTCTTGCCCTCCTCCACGACCAATAACATCGCGTCAAGATAAGGCGCAAATGCCAATACATCATCCGAGGCCAACACCGGCGGCAGATCGAAAATCACGAGCCGCGATGGATAACGTTTCTTCAACTGCTGCACCAGTTCCAGCATTTCCAGCGAGGACAGCATCTCCGAGGAACTACTGACCGGCTGGCTGCCAGGTAGCAGCACCAACCGCTGGTGCTGTTGCGGATGAACCAGTATCTGCTCGACGGCCATACCGTCCAGCAGGTGCTCGCGCAAGCCGAGCTCGACGTCGATTCCGAGATAGGTATGAACGCTCGGATGACGCAGATCCGCATCAACCAGCAGAACCGTGTGGTGTGGCTCAAGCGCGAGGCTGATGCTGAGATTGATCGCGGTAAGGGTAGTGCCTTCGCCATGTCCCGGGCTGGTGATTCCGAGGGTCTTCCATCCCTGTTGTCGCATGCGCTGCGAAACCTGGGTGCGTAGTACCTTGTATGCCCTGGCCGCGTCGTCGCTGTCCTCGCCAGTCAGGATGCGGTTCTGCCTCAGCCAGCCCGGATACAGCGTCACCGTGCGCGTCTGGGTATAGGTGATTTTCCCCGGGACGAGCGCGTTACGGCGCGCTACGCCACCTTTCTGCAGCTGCTCCTGCTTGGCGAGTTGGACGGCCTTGGTCAGTGGGTTCATCGTGAGCGCTCCAGCCTGGCAATCGTCATGACCTTGCAAGCTGTATGCCAATATATTGTTGAGTGAATAATATCACGATCACCTGTCCACAGCATGTCAATTGCCGCCCGGCCTTGTCTCACGAAAGCCCGGGAACACGCGATCCGCTCCCCGGGAGGGCATTCCCCCCCGGGGATATATAGGGAATTACCGCCAACGGCGGTGTACGCAACACGGCGCGGACCGATCTCGAACCTCGAATGGTGCGATCCATGTACTCAGAATAGCTGGCATAGCTAATTCCACACCCAAAACCCAGCACTAACCCCAGCAAAATAAAGGCCTTGCGATTCGGTATTCGTGGTGCGTTCGGGAGCGTCGCGGGTTCAAGCAAGGAAAAACGCCCGCCCCGCTGGGCCTTTTCAAGCTCCACAGCCGTTTCGGCGCCCATCAGGCCCTGTTTGATTTCGCGGTATTTCTTGGACGCGCTTTCATACTCACGCTGCAGCGAAAGCCCTTCCTGTTCCACCTTTGGCGTCTGAACGACGCGCCGCTCGTAGTCGCTCGCCTTCTCTTTGGCCCGGGCGCGCTGTTCCTTGGCCGCCTTGAGATTGAGATTGACAGTATCAAGCTGGGTCAGGAGCGCAATATATGCCGGATTGTCCGGTTTTATCGCAAACCGGACCGAGTCTGAGGCCGGTGCCGCCTTCAATTTTGACTCGAGCTTCGCCAGCGAGTTTTTCAAGCGCACGACATCGGGGTGGTCTTCGGCATACTTATCACGTGCCGCGTCCAGCTGTGCCCGAGTCATTTTGTACTCGGCCTCGATCGTATCGCGTCCATCCTGGATACCCGCTTCCTTCTTCAGCGCCTCGACTTCACGGCGCGCCCGCACGACGTCGGGATGATCGGGCGAATATTTTGAAGTTGCACTCAGGTATTCCGTTTGTGCCATTCTGAGCCGCCCGCCGGGACTGTTCAGGCCAGCATAAGGCTCAACCTGTGCGAGCTGGCCCTGCAGGAGGAGCTTGCGTTCCTCAAGGTTGTATATCTGCCGCTCCACGTCCTCGAGTTCCCGCTGGGTACGCTCGAGTTGCGACATATTCAGATTCATGAGCTCCGGCAAGCGCCCGGTGTTTCGTTCCTTGAACTCGGCGAGCTTGGCTTCAAGTTCGGCAAGATTGGCGCCGAGCCGCTCCTCCTCTTCTGAAAAGAACCCGGAGGTGCTCTCGGCCTGCTGCGTCCGCATTCTCACGTTCTCATTGAGAAACAATTTGGCCAGTTCATCGGCAACCTGTTGGGCAACCTCTGGTTTGTCCGCGTCGTATGACAACTTGAATGAGATCGTGGCTGCCGTCGAACGTCCGCTACGCGGATCGGTGACGTTAGCGCTGGCTACTTCGACCATGATTCCCTGGCGCATCTTCCCGACCACCTTTCCGTCGTTTTCCTCCGACCTCTCCTTTTCCGGATAGAGTCCGGACTTCTGTGCAATCTCCACAAGATTGTTGTGCGTCAACACCCGTTGTTGAATAATCTGCAACCGCTGGTTGATATAGCCCGTGACAGTAGACTGTACGAGGTCTTGCGGCACCTCCTGCTGCTCGATCAGGATCGTTGCCTCCGACCGGTAGACCGGGGGAATAACAAAGGCCAATATAACGCTGAGCGTGAAGACAGCCGCTGCCACGCGCAGAATCTGCCTCTTGCGGCGCCGCAGAATGGCCAGATAGTCACTCAGGTGTTGTTCGTTGGTATCCGTCATCAGAAGGCCTCGTTGCGACTATTTTCATTAACTTTGCATGGGTTACTAACTTCATCTGCGTTTCCGCTGCTGCGGTAACCAGGAAAGCCCTGCGAATACACCGTGACTCTGGGCCGTGTCCAGATCCGCATCGAATTTCCGGTACCGGTACTGGTAGCCGAGACCGAGCGACCACTCCGGCGCCAAAGCCCAGTTCAACCCCGTATCCACCTCAGCGTAACGACGGTCAACCGTCGGGTCCGGGCCCTCAAGTGCCTCGGCGCGCAATACCCTCGCCCTAAGCCTAAATGACGTAATCGGAGACAGCTTCCGATTCCAGTCAAGGCGCAGCTGGTTAGCTGAGACAGATTCTCCGAGGCCACTTGGCTGCACGTCGTGGCTGAGTAGTGCCTGCAGGCGGCTGAGTTCCGCTTCCTGCACCGCCCGTGCCTCGAAAACGTATGAGCTGGTGTCCACATTGCCGTCTGGTGTTGTCTGGGTCGTGTTGCCGATTCCGGCCCGGAATCCGGCGCGCACTGTCGGGGAGAATCTGTGCAAGATACCGGCCAGTAGCTGTTCAGTATCCGAATCCGTTCCGCGATCTGGACGGTATTGCCGGCCCTGGACGACCACTTCCAGATTGCTCGCATCCGTAAGCTTGTACGAATAGACGCCAGAGACAAAATGCTGCTGGTAATCGACCAGTCCGCTTTGGCCCACATCCCCGAATTCCGCGTCCGTCAGTTGGTAGCGAAGTGTCGCCGAGCTCCGCTCCGAAAGAGCATAGCTCAGGGATGGCCGTACGTTACTGAAGCTGCGACTGACCCTGGTGGTGACCAAGCCAATATCGACATCTTCGATATCGCCCGTACCGGGGTTGGTCGCCGTTGTTCTGTACAAGTAGTCCAAGCGCGAGCGGGCATCAAGACCCAACCTTGTGCGTTCAGTTGACTGAACAAACGACGACAAGGTGACTAGCCCTTCAAGCGTATCTTCGAAGTAGTCATTTCCAGAGTAGTAGGTCGCCACGGCCAAGGCACCGATGTCGACCGACGACGTCTCGGTTGCTCGCCGGACGTCAATTCGTGGGGCAAGTATCGCTTCTGAAACCGCGTCATGCGGATCAACCGTGAGCGCTGCGTTGGTTTCATAACCCAAGGCCGCCGTGACTGCGGGCTCGAATGACCATTCAGCCGCCTGAAGCGCAACGGGACAACACAGCAGAAACAGGCCCCCGATGAGCCTTCGCCGCTCGCCCGCAAGCACATGCGCACATGCCTTGAGCACGCGCGGGGAATCTGCTGTCTTCCAGTCGTCTTGCATACTCAGTCTTTTCCGCCGTCGTATAATTCGTGCAAGAGCAGAAATCAGCTACGGCACGATAATCACATCACCGCTCTTGAGCATGATGTTCTGTTCCAGATTGCGGCCCTTTTTAACGTCGGCGTAATCAAACATGATCACCGTTTCCTTGCCATCCTCCTTTCGCAAAATCCTTATATTGTCATCATCGGCAAATGGCGTAAGTCCTCCGGCCAGGGTCAATGCCTGTATGACATCGATAAAACGGCCCACGACAAACTCGCCAGGTTTGTTGAC
>JAKEGN010000132.1 GCA_022615525.1 Woeseiaceae bacterium | reverse complement strand
AGGCCGGCGTCATTACCCGTACTGCCGAGGACGCGGCCCTGTTGCTCTCCGTGATCGCCGGTTTCGACCCGCGTGATTCGACCTCGGTCGATCACCCGGTACCCGATTACGTCGCCGGGCTGCGCGCGCCCGTCGCCGGCCTCAAAATCGGCATCGTGCGCCAGCACTTCGATGCGGGGCTCGATGCGGAGTGCGCCGCAAGGGTGCGGGAGGCACTGGCTGTGCTGGAATCGCAGGGTGCGGTGCTGACGGAGGTCGACTTGCCGAATCTGGACCTGTCGGTACCGACTTATTACGTCGTCGCGCCGGCCGAGTGTTCGTCCAACCTGTCACGTTTCGACGGAGTGCGCTTCGGTTACCGCGCCGAGGATCCGAAGGACCTCATGGACCTGTATTGCCGCAGCCGCGGCGAGGGTTTTGGCGCCGAGGTGAAGCGCCGCATCATGACCGGCACCTACGTCCTGTCTGCGGGCTATTTCGATGCCTACTACCTGCAGGCACAGAAGGTGCGGCAGCTGATCAGCGAGGATTTCCGCAAGGCCTTTGCCAGGGTCGATGTGATCGCCGGCCCGACCGCACCGACGCCGGCGATTGCGCTGGGCGCCAAGACCGACGACCCGATTACGATGTACCTGAACGACATCTACACCATAGGCGCGAATCTTGCCGGCCTTCCCGGCATTTCCATACCTTGCGGTTTTGCCGGACATCTGCCGGTCGGGTTGCAGCTGGTCGGAGCTCATTTCACCGAAGACAGACTGCTGGCTTGCGCCCACCAGTATCAGCAGCTGACGAACTGGCATGAGCGCGTTCCGGAGTCCTGCGCATGAAAGCCGGCTGGGAAGTCGTCATCGGACTGGAGATCCATTGCCAGCTGGCGACGCGCAGCAAGATATTCTCCGGTGCGTCGACGGCCTACGGCGCTGAACCCAACGTGCAGGCCTGCCTGGTCGACCTCGGTTACCCCGGCGTCCTGCCGGTACTCAACGAGGAAGCCGTGCGCATGGCCTGCCTGTTCGGCCTTGCCGTCGATGCGACGATTGCGCCGCGCTCGGTTTTCGCCCGCAAGAACTATTTCTATCCGGACCTTCCCAAGGGATACCAGATCAGCCAGTACGAATTGCCCATAGTCGCGAACGGCGAAATGAGGATACGCGGCGAAGGCGGAAGCGAAAAGCGCATCGGCATCATCCGCGCCCACCTCGAGGAAGATGCGGGCAAGTCCGTGCACGAGGGCCTGGGCCAGTACACCGGCGTCGACCTGAATCGAGCCGGCACGCCGCTGCTTGAAATCGTGTCGGCGCCGGATTTGCGCTCGGCGGCCGAGGCAGTGGCCTACCTGCGCAGGATCCACTCGATCGTCCGCTACCTCGGTATCTCGGACGGCAACATGCAGGAAGGCTCGTTTCGCTGCGATGCCAATGTGTCGGTGCGGCCTGCAGGCCAGACGACGCTCGGCACGCGCACCGAACTGAAGAACCTGAACTCGTTCCGATACATTGAAAAGGCCATCAACTTCGAGGTGGAGCGACAGATCGAGCTGATCGGCGACGGTGGCAAGGTGGTGCAGGAAACCCGGCTGTACGATGCCGCACGCGACGAGACCCGTCCGATGCGCAGCAAAGAGGAAGCGAACGACTATCGCTATTTCCCGGACCCGGACCTGCTGCCGGTCGAAATCGATCCGGCCTGGGTCGAGACACTCCGCAAGTCCCTGCCGGAACTGCCGGACGCCAAGAAAGAACGCCTGCAGAAAGAATACGGGCTGCGTCCCGAGGACGCCGAGATCCTGATCGGCAGTCGCGCCCTGGCCGACTACTTCGAAGCGCTGGCGGCAGCCACGGCCACAACGCCGCAGACTGCCGCGAACTGGGTCATCGGCGAACTGTCAGCCGCATTGAACCGCGACGGCCTGGATATTGAACAAGGCAGGATCAGCGCTGACGAACTGGCCGGTCTGCTGGACAGGATCCATGACCAGAGCATCAGCGGCAAGATCGCCAAAGAGGTCTTCGAAGCGATGTGGGCCGGCGAAGGCAGCGCGGACCGGATTATCCAGGCCAGGGGCCTCACACAGATCACCGACAGCTCGGCGATAGACGCAATCGTGCGGGCCGTCATAAAAGCCCATCCTGCGCAGGTGGCGGAATACAGGAGCGGCAAGGACAAGCTCATCGGCTTCTTCGTCGGCCAGGTGATGAAGCAATCCGGCGGCAAAGCGAACCCGGAGCAGGTCAACGCCGCGCTGCGAAAGCAGCTCGCCCAGACCTAGGCGCCATGCAGACGCATACCGATACCGTACTCCCGTTCGTATTCGAATCGCTGCCGGTGCGCGGCGCGCTGATCCAACTGCAGAGCGCGTGGCAAAGAATGCAGCTCGGACACGATTACCGGCCGCCCGTACTGGAAGTGCTCGGGCATTCCGCCGCTGCCACAGGCCTGATCGCACAGAGCCTGAAATTCGAGGGCACGGTGACCTTGCAGATCAGTGGCGATGGGCCCTTGTCCATCCTGGTCATGCAGTGCACCAGCAAGCTGCAGTTGCGCGGCATGGCCAGTGCGCCGGGTGCAACGGGAGAGGCGGACTACCGGGACCTCGTTGCCAACGCGCGCTGCGCAATAACGCTGGACGCTGGTGCCATGGCGCGGCCCTACCAGGGCATCGTCGAGGTCAGTGGCAACGAGCTGGCCGACAGCCTGCAAAACTATTATCGCCGCTCGGTACAGGTGCCAAGCCACATGCAACTCGTCAGCGAGCGCGGCAGTTGCGGCGGCATCCTGTTGCAGCAGATGCCCGACCAGGGCGGAATGAAGGCCGACGACTGGCTACGCTTAGGGCTGCTCGCCTCGACTTTGCGCCCGGCCGACATCAGCAAGGGCGTCGGCGCGGACCTGCTGCACAAACTGTTCGTGGAGGACGACCTGCGCTTCTTCGAGCCGCGCTCACTGGAGTTCCACTGCAAGTGCTCGCGCAAGAGGGCGGCCGACGTGCTGCGGCTCCTGGGCGAAGCCGACACGCTCTCGGCCTGCGAGGAGCAGGGACAGGTAGAGGTGACCTGCGAATACTGCGGGCGCACACAACGCTTCGACGCGGTAGACATAGCGAGGCTGTTTGCCGGTACCAACGCGCCAGCATCCGACCGCATGCACTGACGCCACCCGCTGCGGGCTTGCGCAGTGCGCGCGGCGCGATGACAGGAAGCGCTGCCGGCGGGGTGGCCTTATGAAGGAAATAAAGCGGACCGCAGGGAGCCATTCCTTCATAAGGCCACCGCGCCGGTGGCGCTACAACGCCCGGCTCGGAAACCGCCTGAGGTTTCTGCGTCCGCGCCGCCGTCTGGAATCCGCACGCCGGCATCTGGCCACGATCCGATCCTACGTGCTAAGCTGTAGCCCTAAATATAAAAAGATCTTTATATGTTTATGGTAAATACGAGCAGTGAGCTGCTGCTGCAGCTTCGCGTCCTGGCCGATGACACGCGCATGCGCCTCGTTGCCCTCTGTGCACAGGGCGAGTGCAGCGTGTCGGAGCTGACAGCGGTGGTCGGACTGAGCCAGCCGCGTACGTCGCAGCACCTGAAGCAGCTTTGCGATGCCGGACTGCTGGTGCGTTACCGTGACGGCAAACGCGTTTACTACAGCCTTCCTGCCAGGCAAAGCCGCACGGCGCGGCAACTGCTGGACCTGTTGCCGCTGGGAGAGCATCCGTTTCTCGAGGACCGCGCTCGCTTGCGGCAGTTGCGCGGTGTAACGGTCACGAGCGAGGAGCCGACGCAGCAGGAGCAAGAACCGGACCGCGACATACACCGGGCCATCCTCGATCTGACCGTAACGGCGCCAATTGGTGACCTGCTCGATATCGGCTGCGGCAGGGGCCGCATGCTGAAGTTGCTGGCGGCGCGCGCTCACCGAGTGGTCGGCGTCGACATCGACTCCGGTGCTCGACAACTGGCACGCGCGGAACTGATGCTCGCCGGTTTGCCGAACTGCAGCCTGCGGCAGGGCGACATGTACCAGCTGCCTTTCGACGATGCGCAGTTCGATACCGTGATCCTTGACGACGTGCTCGGGGATGCGGCCAGGCCCGTGACGGCGCTGAACGAAGCCGCGCGCATGCTGCGAAAGAACGGTCGCCTGCTCGTACTCATGTCACTGGACGCCGGGTTCGGCAAGGAACTTCGCGACAGGATCGCGGGCTGGTGCGCGTCCGCCGGGCTGCGCCTGTCGCCGCCGCGCGTCGTACCCCGGAAAAGACCGCGCTGGTTGCTTTCGGTTGCCACCTTGCCGGAGAGCCGCGATGCCGCCGCGTGAGTCGGTCCGCCAGGCCCTGCCGGTCGGCGAGCCGACGGGTGCGCCCCGTGCCGCACATCCTGCGACCAAAGTGTCGTTCGAGTTCTTCCCGCCGAACACCGAGGCGATGGAACAGACGCTGTGGGCATCGATCGAGCGACTTGAGGTGCTCGCTCCGCGTTTCGTATCGGTTACCTACGGGGCGGACGGGTCAACGCGCGAGCGCACGCACAAAGCTGTCGTGCGGCTGTTGAAGGAAACCAGCCTTACCGCCGCGCCGCACCTCACCTGTATCGGCGCAAGCCGAGGCGAGATCGACGATATCGCGCGCCGATACTGGGATATGGGCGTGCGGCACATGGTCGCGCTGCGTGGTGATCCGCCGAAAGGCAGCAGCGGCTACGTGCCGCAAACCGGCGGTTATGCGTATGCATCGGACCTGGTGGCCGGGCTGAAAAAGTTGGCCGACTTCGATATCTCGGTGGCGGCCTACCCGGAGGTACATCCTGAGGCGCGCTCGGCTTCCTTCGACCTCGACAACCTGAAACGGAAGATCGATGCCGGCGCGTCGCGCGCCATTACGCAGTTTTTTTTCGACGGAACGGTTTTCCTGCGATTTCGCGACCGCTGTGCGCAGGCCGGCATCGACTCGGTAATCGTGCCCGGAATCCTGCCGATAACCCGGTTCCCGCAGATGCTGCGTTTTGCCGCGCAGTGCGGCACCAGCGTGCCGCACTGGCTGCACGAGCGCTTTGAAGGACTCGACGACGATGCAGATACCTGCCGGCTGATCGCCGCGAGCGTCGCCATCGAACAGGTACGGCGACTGCTCAAGGAAGGCATCAACGAATTTCACTTCTATACCTTAAACCGTGCCGAACTGACCTACGCGATCTGTCATGCGCTGGGTATCCGGCCGCAGCAGGCCGGGGCTTGAGTGTTGCCATGGACAGGACGCAACGAATAGCAGCATTGAGACAGGGGCTTGCCGAGCGGATCCTTCTGCTGGATGGCGCCATGGGCACGATGATCCAGGCGCATCGCCTCGGCGAGGACCAGTTCCGCGGGCAGCGTTT
>JAKEGN010000131.1 GCA_022615525.1 Woeseiaceae bacterium | reverse complement strand
TTTTCTGGCGTTTACCGCGGAGTTGCGGGGGATGCGGGGTGAGGCGAAGAAGCGGGCGGTGCATCGGGCGGTGGAGGTCTGTTTCCTGGAGAGTGTGTTGCACCAGAGCGTGGAGACGCTCTCCAAGGGGTATCGCCACCGGACGTGCTTCGCGCAGTCCATCATCCACGATCCGGACGTGCTGGTGCTGGACGAGCCGACGGACGGGCTGGACCCGAACCAGAAACACGAGGTTCGGCAGCTGATACAGTCCATGGCCAGGGACAAGCTTATCGTAATCTCGACACACATACTCGAGGAAGTCGAGGCGGTCTGCAGCCGCGCCATTATCATTTCCGCGGGCAGGATTCTTGCGGACGACACGCCGCACAACCTGGCTGCCCAGTCGCGCTATCACAACGCGGTGCGGCTTGGCGCCCCCGATGCCGCCAGCATCGGTGCGATCGAGGCCGCCATTGCCAGGTTGCCGTCGGTAAGTACAACGGAGACGGACCGGCAACACCTGACCATAACGGCCCTCGCCAGGATCGGCGGCAAGGACGGTGAAGTATTGCGGCAGGTCTCTCAACTGATTACGGAAAAGGGCTGGAACGTGACCGGCCTGCAACTCGAGAGCGGCAGGCTCGACGAAGTCTTCAGGCAGATCACCGGAGGAGCACGCGCATGAACATGGTCAAGGCACTGTTCCGCCGCGAGCTCCAAAGTTACTTCGCGACACCCGTGGCGTATGTATTCATCGTCATATTCCTGGTGCTCATGGGGACGTTCACCTTCTATCTTGGAGGCTTCTACGAACGTGGCCAGGCCGACCTGCAGCCGTTTTTCAGTTTTCACCCCTGGCTGTACCTGTTTCTCGTGCCTGCAATTGCGATGCGGCTATGGGCCGAGGAACGAAAGACCGGCAGCATCGAGCTGTTGATGACCCTGCCGATCACGGCCTGGCAAGCCGTACTCGGAAAATACCTTGCCGCCTGGGCGTTCACCGGTATAGCGCTGTTGCTGACGTTCCCCATCTGGATCACGGTGAACTACCTCGGCGACCCGGACAACGGCGTCATCCTCGCCGCGTACGTCGGCAGTTTCCTCATGGCCGGCGGATTTCTGGCCATCGGCGCCTGCCTGTCGGCCATAACGCGCAACCAGGTGATCGCGTTCGTGATCACCGTTGTCGTGTCATTCGGTTTCCTGCTGTCCGGGTTTCCCATGGTTCTCGACCTGTTCTCCGGCTGGGCTCCGCAGGCGATCGTCGACGGCGTGGCCTCTTTGAGTTTCCTGACCCACTTTGCGAGCATCTCCAAAGGCGTCATCGACCTCCGCGACCTGATCTATTTCGCGTTGCTGATAGCCGCTTTCCTGTACGCCAATACGATTGTTCTCCAGTGGAAGCAGGCAGACTGATATGAGCACCGAAATTCAAAGGCGCCTCGGAGCTTCCAGCCTCGTGCTTCTTGCCGTTGCCTTCATTGCAGCGGTGATCATCAGCAACCAGCTGTTCCAGGGCGCAAAGATCGATCTGACGGAGAATCGTCTCTATACGCTGTCCGATGGGACGAAGCGCATCCTCGAGAGCATCGACGAGCCGATCAATCTCTACCTGTTCTGGTCGGACAAAGCGGCGGAGGGAATCCCGTCGCTGCGTGACTATGCAAATCGCGTACGCGAATTGCTCGAGGAATTCGAAGATGCCGCCGATGGCAGGATCCGCCTGAGTGTCATCGATCCACTGCCGTTTTCCGAGGACGAGGATCGAGCCGCGCAGTTCGGGCTGCAGGGAGTCGCGCTCGCCGGCAGCCAGGATCCCGTGTATCTCGGCCTCGCCGGGACCGACAGTGTCGACAACGAGGAAGTCATCCCGTTTTTCCAGCCCGACAAGGAAGCGTTTCTCGAATACGATCTTGCGCAGCTGGTGAGCACGCTGGCGAATCCCGAACGAACCGTGATCGGCCTGGTGTCCGGCATCGACATGGCCGGGCGATTCGATCCGCAGACCCAGCAGATGCAGCAGCCCTGGGTGGCTTACACCCAGGTGGAGCAGTTGTTCGAGGTCCGCAGCCTCGGGACGACCTTCGACTCGATCGCTGAGGACATCAGCCTGTTGTGGATAGTGCAGCCGAAAGACCTGTCGAACGCGACGCTGTATGCCATCGATCAATTCATACTGCGTGGCGGCAAAGCGATCATCTTCGTGGACCC
Organism: Woeseiaceae bacterium; assembly: GCA_022615525.1. GTDB lineage: Bacteria > Pseudomonadota > Gammaproteobacteria > Steroidobacterales > Woeseiaceae > JAKEGN01. The sequence continues at coordinate 1,180 of JAKEGN010000131.1, read as the reverse complement.
GCTCGCCGATTCGGATCCTGCACCGCCCTTGCAGGGCATGCCGCCCGGCATGCCGCCGATGGGCCAGGGTTCGGATCTGCCCGCGCTGTTCGATGCCTGGGGAATCGAATTCTCCGCTGGCGAAGTCGTGGCAGATGCACAGCTCGCGCTGCAGATATCGGCTGGCGCGAGCCGCCGGCCGATGCGGCATTTCGGCTATCTCGGCATCACCACGGAACAGCTCGACCAGGACGACGTGGTCACCGCGGAACTGAGCACCATCAATCTTGCCACGGCCGGACATTTCACCCTGCAGGACGACAGCAAGGCAACTCTGGAACCGCTGTTCACCTCGAGTGCATCCGCAGCGACCATGCCGTCATCGCGCTTCAGCTTCCTGCAGGATCCGTCGACCCTGCAGAACGGGTTCACGCCCACCGGCACCGCGTATGTGCTGGCGGCTCGAGTAAGCGGCGTATTGCCGAGCGCGTTCCCGGATGGCAAGCCGGCAACGTCGGTGAGTTCCGAGGATGGCGACATCGAATCCGACGCCACAGACCAGAGTGGACACCTCGCTGAAGCAACGGCCCCGGTCAACCTGATCGTCGTGGCAGATGTCGACATGCTGGGCGACCAGATGTGGGTTCAGCTGCAGAGCTTTTTCGGCCAGCGCATTGCCAATGCGTTCGCCAGCAATGGCGCATTTCTTGTGAACGCGCTCGACAGCCTGGCCGGCAGCTCCGACCTGATCAGTGTGCGCAGCCGGGAAAGCTATTCCCGGCCATTCACCCGGGTCGAGGAACTGCGCGTCGACGCGGAGGCGCGTTTCCGGGCGACGGAACAACGACTGCAAAGCGAACTCGCGGAAACCGAGCAACGCCTGAGCGAACTGCAATCGTCGCGCGAAGACGCCGGCAACATGCTGATGACACCCGAACAAGAACAGGAAATTGATCGCTTCATCGATCAGCGTACGGAAATTCGCAAGGAACTTCGCGCGGTGCAGCGTGGCCTCGATACTGACATCGAGCGGTTGGGCACGGTGCTCAAGGTAATCAATATCGCGCTGGTGCCGGTCTTGCTGGCCGGGTTCGTGCTGATTGCCGTATGGCGGCGCAACAGGAAAGCCACACCATGAATTCGGCGACCCTGAAATGGCTGGCAATCGCGACGGTTACCTTGCTGATCGTCATGATCGCGG
>JAKEGN010000130.1 GCA_022615525.1 Woeseiaceae bacterium | reverse complement strand
GTCCGGAAAAATCCGCGCTCATCCTGGTCGGTGATCTCGACCCGGAGGCGACCTTCGAACTGGTGAAGACTTACTGGAGCGACTGGGAACGCGGGGATTTCACCGTGGAAATCCCGGCCGAGGGCCCTCCGTCAGGACCGATCTACGAACATTACCAGTGGGAGGGGCCGACGCAACCCTACATTTTTATCGGCTTTCGCGGCCCGGCCTACCAGCCAACGGCAAAGGACATGCCGGCGATGGACCTGCTCGCCTCGATCTATTTCTCCGATTCATCGGACCTGTACAGGAAACTGGTGCTCGAGGACCAGTCTGTCGATCAATTATCGACGTATTTCCCGGATCGCATCGATCCGAACCTGTTGCTCATATACGCGCGGCTAACGGATGAATCGCGTGCGGCCGAGGTCGAACAGGCCATCCACGACACGCTGGTCCGCGCCCGCACGGAACTGGTGCCGGAGGCCAGGATCGAGGAGACGAAGTCGCGACTGCGTTACCAGTTCACGTCGCAGCTGGACAACTCGGGTGATATCGGTGCCGTACTCGCCGCCTTTGTACAGTTCTGGCGCACGCCGGAAACGATCAACGAGGTCTATCGCAGCTATGACGCGCTGACGGCAGAGGATGTTCGCACTTACGCCGGAAAGTATTTCACCGACGCGGGACGAGTCACGGTTACCCTGTCGAGCGGAGCATCACTCGCTGGCATCGACGGCAATGCGCCAATCGATGCCCTGGTCGCGGCAAAGGGGATGGTCGCCCCGGTGGAGGATGCGCCCGCAGCGCCGGCAGCTATCGCCGGTCCCGATCTCGCTGCCTTGCACCGCGCTGGCGAAAAAACGTTGCCGGTATCGGTGGTGGCCTTGCCGTCTGCCTCCTCGCCGCTGGTCGATGTCGCGTTCCTGGTGCACGCCGGTGCCGGCATGGACCCGCCGGGCAAGAAGGGCCTCGCCGCACTGACCGCGGCGATGGTCTCGGATGCAGGCTCGGCCGGCTACACGATCGAGCAGATCAACGATGCGATGTACCCGATGGCGTCGGATTTCGTCGCGCAGCTCGACAAGGAGATGACACGGCTCTCCGGGCAGGTGCACAGGGACAACCTGGACCGCTGGTACAAGCTGGCCAGTGGCCAGCTGCTGACCCCGGGCTGGCGCGAGCAGGATTTCACGCGCGTGAAAACACAATTGATCAACCAGATCCGCAGCGATCTCGTGGCGAACAATGACGAAGAGCTCGGCAAGGAACTCCTGTACACCGAGCTGTACGGCCCGGAGCACCCGTACGGCTGGCTCAATCTCGGCGACAGCTCGCAACTCGAAGGGATCAGCCTGGAGGACGTGAAGCAGTTCTATGCGGATTACTACACGATCCGCAATATCACGGTCGGCGTGGCTGGCGGATACCCGGAAGATTTCGTCACACGCATCAGCGACGACCTGCAGGTGCTGTTGCCGGGCGAGCGTGCGACGCTGAGAGTACCGGCCGCCGCCATGCCGGAGGGGCGCGTTGCGACCATCGTGGAGAAGGAAACACCGGCGGTGGCCGTGTCTTTCGGCTTTCCCATCGAGTTGAAGCGCGGCGATCCCGATTGGGTAGCGCTGTGGCTGGCTCGCTCCTGGTTCGGCGAGCACCGCGCCAGCAGCGGTCATCTCTACAACAGGATCCGCGAAGCACGCGGCATGAATTACGGGGACTATGCCTACATCGAGTATTTCCCGCGCGGCATGTTCCAGTTCCAGCCGGACACGAACCTCGGCCGCCAGCAGCAGATCTTCCAGGTGTGGATCCGGCCATTGCGCAGTAACAATGACGCGCACTTCGCCACGCGAACCGCATTCCATGAATTGGAAAAACTGATCGAGGACGGCTTGAGCGAATCCGATTTCGAAGCGACGCGGAGTTTCCTGGCGAAGTCGGTGAGCCTGCTGACCGACGGGCAGTCGCGTCAGCTCGGATACGCGCTGGACGGCCAGTACTACGCGACCGGGGATTTCGCCGACTATGTGCGCGAAGGGCTTGCGAGACTGACGCTGGCGGACGTGAATCGCGTCATTCGTGAGAATCTCGACACGAAAGACATGCAGTACGTGTTCGTTACCCGCGACGCCGAGGACCTGCGCGAGCGCCTGGAGGGCGAGCGCGCGTCCCCTGTCACTTACGATGCGGACAAGCCTGCCGAGCTGCTGGCGGAGGACAAGGCGATCGAGGCTTTGCCGCTGGGTATCGGCGCAGAGCACATTCGGATCATCGCGGCCGACGAGGTGTTCGGAAACAGCGGCCGTGTGGCGAGCGCGGGCGGCACCGAAGCAAGTGATTGATTTGGCTTGGGTCGATAACTGCCGGGCCGGCGACTGCCGTTGTATGTTCGCAACATTCACGCGAATGGCCGTTCGCTGCCCAGGTATCGCGTGCTAATGGATTGACATACTGAAGGATTTTTGACACTGTCTGGTCCTGCGATCCGTAGCCTGATTGCAACAATTGGTGGGTTACGGCCACGGCAGCGATTTCGACGACACCTTCAGGTACTACTTGGCGGGGGATGTAGGGCCAAGACGACAGTACTCATGACGGTACAAGCGGCTCCCTCGGGGAGCCGCTTTTTTTTGTGCCCGTGCGCTGCCGCCGCGTGCCGTGGCAACGGCAGGCGAACGGCTTCGACAACTTTACGATAGCGTGATTCGGCCATGACTCATCCGTCGAACCTCATCACGGACTACCTGCTCGGTGCAGTCTGTCTCGCGCTCGCGCTGCCGCTCGGCCGGGCAGCGTTGCAGCAGCGGTCGGCGGCGATGACGCTATGGACGATCGCATATGTGACCGCGGCAACGGCTGCGCTGGCAGGCGGTACCTATCACGGGTTCTACAATGAACTCGACGCGAAAGTTGCGGCCGTCATCTGGGAGGTCTCGATGTTTGCGATGGGATTGACCAGCGCGGCCCTGTTGTCTGCCAGTGCCACGTTTGCGGCGCCGGAACGGCACAGGACCACCTGGTATATCGCCATCATCGTGAAGTTCTGCATTTTCGCGTGGTGGATGTCCGGTCACGATGAGTTCCGTTATGTCGTCGCCGACATGGCCGTTTCGATTCTTGCCATCATCGGCCTGCACTCCTGGCGTGGCTACCAGTCCGGCGACAGGTCGCAGCTGTGGGTTGTCGCGGCAATGTTGATCGCCGTTGCCGGTGCCGTGCTACAGCAATGGAAAATTTCCTTGCATGCGCATTTCGATCATAACGATCTCTACCATATCGTGCAGATCGTCGCTCTTGTTGTGATGGCCCGCGCATTGCTCGCGATGCGCGCCTGAGGCGGGCAGTCAGCAGGCTGTTGAAAAGCAGCCTGCTGACGCAAGACAGGGATGTCTTGCTCGGCGGTCAAGCACGCAAGTCCTTGACCGATCGGGAGCGAGTCCGGACAGGTGCCGGACTCGCGACGTTGAAAAAGGGCAGGACAGCCCTTTTTCAACAACCCGTCAGGCACCATCCGGAATCTCGGGTTCGACGAGGTGCGCGAGCAGCGACAATGATTCCTGCCAGCCCATGTAGCAGAACTCGAGCGGAATGACGGACGGAACCCCTTCCTGGACGATCGACACGTCGGTGCCGGAAACGACCTTTTGCAGAGTTACGGTGACTTGCATCTCGCCTGGCAAATTCGGGTCGTCAAACCGGTCGGTGTAACGCATACGCTCGTATGGCTTGAGCTCGACATATTTGACGCTGAAAGAGTGACTCTTGCCGGTACCGAAATTCGTGAACGACATCCTGTAGCCGCCGCCGACGCGCGCGTCCATGCTGTGGACCTTTCCGGTAAAACCATGAGGCGGAAGCCACTTCACCATCGCATCGGCATCCATAAAAGCCTTGTAGACGCGTTCGGGCGGCGCACGGAGTACGCGGTGCAGGCGTACGGTATTGGTCGCTTCGGGCATAAGCACGTTCTCCTTTGAATCCTGTTCGCCAGGCCGCAAGGCCAGTCAGTGCGTGTATCCGGCATTATGCTCTGATAGATTGTGCATGAACAATTCCGGAATATTTCTATGGAGATCCGATGACCCCGGAAAATCGCGCCGCCTATTGGCGTGCCAACCTGCGCCTGTTGCTGGGATGCATGCTGGTCTGGTTTGCCTGCTCCTATGGCTTCGGCATTTTGCTCGCCGATCAGTTGAATGCGGTACGCATCGGCGGTTTCCGGCTCGGGTTCTGGTTTGCGCAGCAAGGTTCTATTTACACTTTCATTGCGCTGATTTTTT
>JAKEGN010000129.1 GCA_022615525.1 Woeseiaceae bacterium | reverse complement strand
GCGGCGGCTGGGCGAAGTCGATTCTGTATCAGCCGTTGCTTCGCGACCAGTTCGAGGAATTCTTCTCGCGCAGCGATACGTTCTCGCTGGGCGTGTGCAACGGTTGCCAGATGATGTCGCAGTTGCGCGAGCTCATTCCGGGAGCCCAACACTGGCCGCGGTTCCTGCGCAACCGTTCGGAACAATTCGAAGCGAGGTTGAGCCTGGTCGAGATCTTGGACAGCCCGTCGCTGTTTCTCGCCGGCATGAGCGGGTCCCGGTTGCCGATAGCCACATCGCACGGTGAGGGCAGGGCGGTCTTCGTCTCCGCCGATGATCATGCCAACGCATTCGTGTCGCTGCGTTACATTGACAATTACGGGGACGTTGCCACGCGCTATCCCTCCAACCCGAATGGCTCGGTCGACGGTATCTGCGGACTGACCACGGCGGATGGCCGTGCCACCGTCATGATGCCGCATCCGGAGCGGGTCGCCATGACCGTGCAGAATTCCTGGCACCCGGCCGGGTGGGGTGAGGACGGGCCGTGGATGCGCATGTTTCGCAATGCGCGCATAGCCATCGACTGAAAACGCCGGTTTACGCCCGGCTGTGAATCAGGCCGTCGGTCGCAGGGCGTCGTTGCCGTCCTCGACGAAGAAACGCCGCACCTTGATCGCGCGCGTGAGCTTTCCGCGCCGGACGAAACACTGGTAGAACATGTCTTTCATCACTTCGAGCAGCACGCCGGCGTGGACGCGACTGAGTATGGGCATGGACTCGTCGTCGCCGGTTTCGAATATGACCGTCTTGATCGGTTCGAAGGTGTTGTCGTCGATCTCGGCGATGTCCTGCGCAACCATGACTTCGTCGAATGCACGCAACTTGCCGTTGTCGCCCATCACGCGAAATGCACTTGCCGCCGCGCGCCTGCACATCGATGCGAATGCGTTGAAGTTGTTCCCGGAGTAACAGGCGAGCGCCTCGCGGAACAGGATTTCGGTCTGCTTCGGCAAATAGGAAAACGGAAACCGTTCCTTCGGGCGCTCCAGCTCGATGAAATTCTGGTACAGCTCGACGCTGTCCGTGTTGTATTTCTTGACGGCGAAACGCAGGAAGATCGGTGCATGGCAGGCATCGCACTGGTAGACCAGGCCGACGTGTTTCGGTTTGTCCTTCATGACGAGCGATATGTCCGGCACCGATTGCGGCGTCATGTGCGCGTAAACCCCGCAATACGGACACTCGAGGCCGAGCTGTTCGCCGGTCTGGGTCCTGATACCCCTGTCTCGCTCGAGTGTTATCGCCATCGTTATTCTTGTCCCGGCCCCCGCAAGGTCTCTGTCGGACCTGTTGCAGGTGCCTGATCAGTATATAGCCGGTTTCCCCGGCCACCTTTGTTTGTTGAACATAATCAAGCGATTGTCGCTCATCTAGCGCCAGCCACCAAGCGCTTCCTCTGCAGCCTCATTGGCTGGCCGGGCAATCAGCGCATCCCGGGACAGATTGACCTCGTAGCGCGCACCGTCGGCCATGGGCACGTAGGTCGCCGTCCCGTAATAGGCATCGACGCCGAGCGCCAGCGCCGGGAACCGCTGAGCCACGCTCCACACGTCGATCGGTAAACCGTCGCCCAGCGCATGTACCGTACGCGCCTCGGATTGTTCCCTGTCTATCTCTGAGTAACGGCCGCTCAACCTTTCGAGCCGGTAGATCGGATCGAGACCCAGTATCGTCATCGGCGGCAGCCAGTTGACCAGCCGCGCATCGATCTGCCATTCGTCTCCTTTGAGATTGAAAAACCGGTCTGGCTCTCCGTCGACCATCAGGCGCGCCTGGAACTCCTGCGGCGCGATGCCGCGAAATTCCAGCGTCGCGACCCGTTGCTCGCCGGTCAGCCGTGAATAGCTGAAGTAGCTGAGTGCCAGCACGGCCGCGGCCGAGGTGATCGCCGCCGCCGCCACACAGCTCACCGTTGCGCCGCCGGCCCGCAGATAGCGACGCTGCCGCACGCAGCGAAAGGTCTTGCCCAGGAAGTACAGCGACAGCAGCAGGAACGTTCCGCAGATTACCAGTAACAAGGTCATTTCGCGTCGAGCCTCCTGAACTTGAGGCGATGCGGCTGATTGGCATCGGCTCCAAGCCGTTTGTGCCGGTCTTCCTCGTACTCGGTGTAATTACCGGCAAAAAATGTCACCTGGCTGTTGCCCTCGAACGCAAGTATGTGTGTGGCAATGCGGTCGAGGAACCAGCGGTCGTGCGATATCACGATGGCCGATCCGGGAAATTCGAGCAAAGCCTGTTCCAGTGCACGCAGCGTTTCGACATCGAGATCGTTGGTCGGCTCGTCCAGCAGCAGCAGGTTGCCGCCGGCCTTCAGCATTTTCGCAAGATGCACACGATTGCGCTCACCGCCGGACAGCAGTCCGATTTTCTTCTGCTGGTCGGTGCCGCGAAAATTGAAACGGCCGACATACGCGCGGGATGGCGTCTCGTACCTGCCGACCTGGATCAGGTCCTGCCCGTTCGAGATTTCCTCCCAGATGGTCTTGCTGTTGTCGAGGTTGTCCCGCGACTGATCGACGCTCGCCAACGTCACGCTGTCACCGATCCGTACCGTGCCGGAATCCGGCTTTTCCGTCCCGGTGATCATGCGAAACAGGGTGGTCTTGCCTGCGCCGTTCGGCCCGATGATGCCCATGATGCCCCCGGGCGGCAGGCTGAAGCTCAGCCCGTCGATTAGCAGTTTGTCGCCGAAAGCCTTGCGCAGATTGCTGACCTCCAGAACGATGTCGCCGAGCCGCGGCCCCGGCGGAATGTAGATCTCGTTGGTCTCGTTGCGCTCCTGGTAGGCAGGCGACGACAGTTCCTCGAACTGGCGCAGCCGTGCTTTGGACTTCGCCTGCCGGCCTTTCGGATTGGAGCGTACCCATTCGAGTTCGACCTGCATGGCTTTGCGGCGTGCTTTCTCGGAGGCCTCTTCCTGCGCGAGGCGTTGTTCTTTCTGTTCCAGCCAGGACGAATAGTTGCCTTGCCAGG
>JAKEGN010000128.1 GCA_022615525.1 Woeseiaceae bacterium | reverse complement strand
TGTTGCAGTGACCAGCTCCTGGCCGGTATCGAGATCGTGGATTCGAGACGTCACGCCGATACTCAGTTGATCCGTGTCCCCGATGCGGTCGATGCCGAGAAACCGGTTGCGGCGGTACAGCTGTACGAGGTTCAGGTCGGGCAGGATCGTGTCGAAGACCGGCAACCCGGACTGTTCGCGATACGGTATATGAGCGTAAAGCAGCCGCGGTTCGAGAGTCATGACACGGTCGACCGAGGACTTCAGGTTGCGCTCCAGGATGATGCCGGTATCGAAGCTTGCAATCGGCAATGTGCGGCTCGGATCGCTGTCCTCTCCCGGGGCGGTACCATCGAGCTGGTACTGCGTGTGATCCATGGTCACACCGGGAACGACAAACCAACCGGAGCGTTGCAGCGGCCAGGTGACCTCCGGCGTGACGTTGAGGCGCCAGCCGGTCACCCCGACGTCGCGATCGAAATACACCAGTTCACTGCCGACGGCCAGGTTGAGCCCAAGCAGCTGGTCCGGCCATGCTCCCCGCACGCGCGCCTGCGGGAGGCGGCGGTACGGCAGGTCCTCCGACAAGATGGACTCATCGATGGTCTGGTGATCCTGCACCTGCACAAACGCGGACCAGCTCTCGCCGTAATAGTCGAACCAGGCACGCTGGTTCAGGTGCGTGGTGCTCGATGCGGCGAGCGAACCGCCGAGGTCTTCGAAATACTGTGCATCGGACACCTCGGTGAAATCGACGACGTTTCTCCAGGCATTGTCGAACACAGTCTGGTGCCGCAACAAAGCCAGGTGGCGCGTGCTGCTGGTCATGCTGTCGTTGCGCAGGTACTCAACCGCCGCGAGACCCGAGTTTCGCCGCGTCAGGTAGCGAAACTCGGACTCGATCTGCGTGCCGCGCGCTGTCAGCAACCGTGGTGTGATCGTTGCATCGTAATTCTCGCGTATGTTCCAGTAATACGGCACGCTGATTTCGTTACCGCTCCGCCCGGCGCTGCCGATCACGGGTGCCAGGAGGCCGGATTTCCGCGCATCACCCAGCGGAAAAGAAAAGTACGGGGCGTAGAGGATCGGCACACCTTCGAATCTCAGTTTCACGTTCCTGGCCGTTCCTGTGCCGGCGACCGTGTCCAGCTTGATATCGCCAGCCTCGATGACCCAGTCATCCGAACCCGGCGGGCAGGTTGTGTAATTCACATCGTTCAGTTGCAGTACGCCTTCCTGGTTTATCTCGAGCAGGTCGGCCGCACCGCGGGAATTGCTGGCGCCCAGTTCGAAACTTGCGTCGTCGAAACGGATCCGCCCCGTGCCGTAGGAGAATTCAGCGGATTCGCTGAGCACCTGCGTCGCCGGGTCTTCGAACCGCACGGCCCCGGTCAGCAGCAACGACTGTGTTTCGGGAACATACCTTGCGGTGTCGGCACCGGCGACGCGCTGGTCCTGCCGGACGACGATGCCGCCGCTCATCGACGCTCGCGGCTCGGCGCCCAGCGTCATGTCGATTTCGCCGGCCTCGAACTCGATGGTGCCCGGATCGACGGCAGCACCCTCCGCGTTCACCAGTCGATCCGAAAGCTGCCGGTCCGGCGGTGTCTCGCAGACAAGGCCCGTCCGCTGGGCAGCGGCCGTCGAATACATCAGCCACAACAGGAGGCCGGAAGCTAGGGTAAAGGTTCTTGGCAAAAGGAGTTCGTCTGATAAACCGCAATCAGTACAGGATGTTAGCGGGAAAAGATGTTAACCGGTAATACGATTTGCTACCTTCGCACAGTTCCGGAGACCCTTCAACGAATAGAGCGTATGGACACTGCAGACGACGGACAGGACTCGCGGATCGGCGAGCTGCGGGACTGGCTGAACGGTCTCGGCGGATTCGATCTCTCGACCCTGCGACCTGCCTCCGGGGATGCAAGCTTCCGGCGCTATTTTCGCCTGAACCGCGGCGACCGCAGTTTCGTCGTAATGGATGCGCCGCCGACAAAGGAAGATTGCGGGCCGTACCTGCGCATCGCCGGCTACCTGGAGCAGATGGGCCTTCATGCCCCGCATGTGATCGAGACCAGTATCGAGCAGGGATTTCTGCTGCTGACCGACCTGGGTTCGCGACAGTATCTGAGTGAGCTGCAGGATGCGCCCGGCCGGGCAACGGAGCTGTACGGTGACGCGTTGCGGGCGCTCACCATCCTGCAATCCGAAGGCCAAGAGCTGAAGCGACTCCTGCCGCCCTACGACGACAAGCTGTTGCGTTTCGAACTCAGCCTGTTTCGCGACTGGTTGTGCAAGCGCCATCTCGGTATCGACTTCGGGCCTGACGATGAACTCGAGTGGCAGCGCTGCTGCGACCTGCTGGCCGACAATGCGCTGTCGCAGCCGAGCGTGTTCGTGCATCGTGACTACCATTCGCGAAATCTCATGCTGGTCGACGACAACAATCCCGGCATCCTGGACTTCCAGGACGCGGTGGAGGGCCCGTTGACCTATGACCTTGTTTCCTTGCTGAAGGATTGCTATATCAGCTGGCCGGCGGAGCGTGTGCGCGGCTGGGCCGAGGGCTTTCACCGCATGGCGCCATCGGCATGCGGACTTGGACTGCAGGAGTTCATGCGCGCTTTCGAATTGACCGGGGTGCAACGACAGCTCAAGGCTTCCGGGATCTTTGCCAGATTGAACCATCGCGATGGCAAGCCTGCGTACCTGCGCGATGTTCCACGTACGCTGAATTACATCATCGATATCGCTCCGCGGTACCCGGAGTTGACCTTCGTTGCACGACTCATCGCAACACGCGTCCTGCCGCAACTCAACGAGTCGCGCGGATGATAGCCATGATCCTTGCCGCCGGCCGTGGCGAGCGCCTGCGACCGTTGACCGATGACATGCCGAAAGCGCTGGTCGAGGTCAACGGCAAGAGCCTGATCGAGCGGCATCTCGCGATGCTTGCGAATGCCGGAGCCTCGACCGTGATCATCAATCTCGGCTGGCGGGGCGAGCAGATCGTCGATCGCATAGGTTCCGGGAGGGCCTACGGCCTGCAGGTCGTCTACAGCCCGGAGTACGGGAACGTTCTCGAAACCGGCGGTGGAATCCGCAGGGCTTTGCCTTTGCTCGGTGCCGCGCCTTTCTGGGTGATCAATGCCGACGTTTACACGGACTACGTCGTTGGTGGTGACAGTCTGCAGGCGGACTGCGTCGGGCACCTGGTCCTGGTGCGCACACCGGCGCACAAGACAGGTGGTGATTTCGATCTGGAGAATGGCAAGGTCAGGAACACGGCGGCGCCGTCTCTGACTTTCAGCGGCATCGCTTGCTACCGGCCGAAATTATTGAGTGATGAAGCGCCGGGGCGATTCCCGCTCGCGCCGCTGCTGCGCCGCGCTGCCGACAGACAGCAACTATCCGGCAGCCTGCACGCTGGTGTGTGGGAAGACGTCGGAACGCCTGAGCGGCTTGCCGATCTCAATCAGTCACTGCTTGCCGCGGAATCCCCCCAGAGTTGACGTTGCAATTCCGTGGACATGCGTTCGCCCAGCTCGGCGAGCGTGACGGTGACTCCGAGCCTGCGAAGGTCGGTTACCTGTAAGTCTTTGAATCCACAGGGATTAATTCGTGAAAATGGTTCGAGGTCCATGGCGACGTTGAAGGCCATGCCGTGAAAGCTCGCGCCACGGCGGACGCGCAGGCCGACGCTCGCGATTTTCTTTCCGTCGACGTAGACGCCCGGCGCATCGGCGCGGCTGCGTGCCTGCAGGCCGTACACGGCAGCAGTTGCGATGGCCGCCTGCTCCAGTGCCGTGACCAGCTCGCGCACACCGAGCGCGGACCGTCGCAGGTCAACGAGCGGATAGATCATGAGTTGACCTGGGCCGTGATAGGTCACCTGTCCGCCGCGGTCGATCCGGACTACCGGGATATCGCCGGGTGCGAGCACGTGTTCTGTCCTGGCATTCATGCCAAGGGTAAATACCGGCGGATGCTCCGCAAACCAGATTTCGTCCGGTGTCGCGACATTGCGCTCCTCGGTGAATCGCTGCATGGCGCGCCATAGTGGTTCGTAATCCTGCATTCCCAGCGCGCGAATGACGACGCGATGCGAAGAAGTGACCACGGTAGCGGCGTTATTCACAGGGCGACCAGCACCGCGGTGTTCGCGCTGAGCTCGCGATAGATTGCATCGAGCTGCACTTGGCTCTTTGCATCGATCGTTACCGTGATCGATACGAAGTTTCCCGCACTGCTCGGCACGCTGCGAATATCGGCCGCATCAATATTGCCGGCGTGACGTTCGATGATACCCAAGGCGATGTCGCGAAAATCGCCGTCCGGCCGGCCCATCATCTTGATCGGGAAGCGGCAGGGAAATTCGAGCAAACCGCGGTCTCCTGTAATCTCGTTCATTCGTCGCCGCCCGTTGCTGTCATTCGAACCAGAGTTTGACGCCATCGCGAGCTCGCTGCCAAAGCGAGCCGCTCGGATTCTCCTGCAGCGCTCGCAACGGTTCGGTGAGCAGCGGATTGCCATTCAGGCTTATCTGCAATTCGGCGACCGGCTGGCCCTCCGCAACCGGCGCGACCACGACCGCAGGAATGTTGAGCACGGACTGCAGCGAGTCGTAACTGCCGCGCGGCACGGTGATGTACATATCTTTCGCAAGCCCAAGCGCCGTGAACTCGCTGGCCGCTTTCCACACCCTGGCCTGCGTGACCGGCTCTCCCGCCCTGAACAGCAGGCGGGTTTCGAAGAAACGGAAGCCGTAATTGAGCAGGGCCTGGCTGCCATCGACCCGTGAGCGGGCGCTCGATGTTCCCAGCACTACCGAAATGATGCGCATGCCGTCCCGTTTGGCAGACGAAATCAGGCAATACCCGGCGTCATCGGTGAATCCCGTTTTCATGCCATCGACGCTCGAATCGCGCCACAGCAGGGAGTTGCGGTTCGGCTGCACGATCTTGTTGTACTCGAATTCCTTCTCCGAGTACCAGCGATAGTAGTCGGGAAACTCGCGCACGACGGCACGGGCTACCTGCGCGAGGTCGCGTGCGGTCGTAAAGTGGTCCTGGTGCGGCAAGCCGGTTGCATTCATGAAATGACTGGAGCGCATGCCGAGTGCCGCGGCGTAGCGATTCATGACTTCCGCGAACACCGCCTCACTACCGGCGACGTGTTCGGCAAGCGCTACGCTGGCATCGTTCCCCGACTGCACGATCATGCCGAGCAACAGGTCCTTGACCGATACCCTGGTGCCGACCTCGATGAACATGCGCGATCCCGGCGTGCGCCATGCGTTTTCGCTTATCGTGACCTGGTCATCGAGGCTGACCTGGTCCTCCGCGAGTGCGCGAAAGATCGCATAGGCCGTCATCAGTTTGGTCAGGCTGGCCGGCGCGAGTCGCGTATCCGGCGCAAGCGATGCGAGTTCCTGTCCGGTGTCGCTGTCGATCAGCAGATAACTCTTGGCGCCGATAACCGGTGGAGAGGGTGGTGGTGCCGTTGGTCCCGTGGCAAGCGCCAGTGCCGGGAGCAGAAGAAAAGTTAATGAAAACAGCGATATGCGATGTCGGTGTG
>JAKEGN010000127.1 GCA_022615525.1 Woeseiaceae bacterium | reverse complement strand
CCCTTTTCGCTTCCCCGCCGGATGTTTGCCGTCCTGGCAGGAAAATTGAAAAAGGTGTCCTTTTTCAACGCGTCCGTTCCCGCTAGCAGGCTGTTTTTCAACAGCCTGCTAGGCCTGGTTCTTGCTGACCGCCTGATCGGGCGCCGATTTGGCTTTCTGTTCTTCGCGCAGATCGAAATACACGAGGTCGTGAATGCCGAGCGACACGGAATCACCGTGGCTGAGCCGACACTTCTTGACTCGACTCTCGTAGACGTAAACACCGTTCGTGCTGTTCAAGTCTTCGATAGTGCAACCGGTTTCGTCAAAGGTGAGCTGGGCATGGTGCCTGCTGACGAACTTGCTCTTGATGAACACTTCATTGTCCGGTGATCGCCCGACGATGATGCGGCCCGGTCCGAACAGATGCTCGGACAGCAGCTTGCCCTTGCTGCGGACCTCGATCCTCGTGATGTGCGAGGTGTCCGCGACCGGAACAGGCTGGTTCAATTCCCTGAAGCGGCCGGTGCTCTGCTCGTGTTCCTGCCAGCTGAGCTCCTCGACCGCCGCTTTCATGTCTGCCTCGTCGACGACGGTCTTGCCGTCCGCGAATGCACACAGCAAAGCCGTGTCGCAGAGCGTGTTGATGAGGCGCGGCACGCCGCCGGTGTAGCGGTGGATCAGGTCGTAGGATCCCTCGGTGAACAGGCCGGGTTCCAGCCTGCCGGCAACCGACAGCCTGTGCGCTATGTACTCGCGTGTTTCCCGCTTGTCGAGTGGCCCGATGTGGAAACGGAGCCGCACGCGCTGCACCAACTGTTTCAGATTCGGCGAGTCCAGTGTCTCCTTGAGTTCCGGCTGGCCGGCAAGAATGATACGCAGCACTTTTTCCTTGTGCGTTTCGATTCCGGACAGCAGTCGAATCTCCTCGAGCACTTTCGTGCTCAGATTCTGTGCTTCGTCGACGATCAACAGTACCTTCCTGTCATTCGAATACTGCTCGATCAGGAACATGTTCAGCATGTCCAGCAATTCGACCTTGCGCTTGTTGAACGGTTTGAAGCCGAATTCAGTGAGGACGGCCTGCAGGAACTGGGACGGCGAAAGCTGGGTCTGCGAAACGACCGCATATACGACGTCGTCGCCAAGGTCCGAGAGAAAGGACTGCAGAAGCGTGGTTTTCCCGGACCCTATTTCACCCGTAATGACCACGAAGCCGTCGGCAAGCCAGATGGTTGATTCCATGTAGGCCTTGGCGCGTGCGTGTTGTTTGCTCCAGTAAAGAAATTCCGGGTCCGGCGTAAGCCGGAACGGCTGTTCTTTGAATTTGAAGTGTTCAAGATATGACATTGCGCGGAGGTTCAATCCCTGTCGGCTCTGAATTATTCTTGATGTTGGTCCGGCGTGTTCGCGGCTTATTATACATTCTAAGCTGCCAAGCCACCGCGTAACCTGCCCAGGATCGGCAGATACTCAGATCGCTAGTCGGGCCTCGAGCTCGGCCAGTCTTTGGTTCAATGTCAGCGGATCGTCCGCCAACACCGTGAGGTGGCCCAATTTTCGACCCGGGCGCGGTGATTTGCCGTAGTCGTGCAGGAACCACGGAAAGTGCCTTGGCAGGGTATCGGTATCCGGCATGCTGCCGATCAGGTTCAGCATCCCGGCACAGCCGATCGACGCCGTATCGCCGAGGGGCATGCCGAATATCGCCCGAAGGTGGTTCTCGAACTGGCTGGTCACGGCCCCTTCGATGGTCCAGTGGCCGGAGTTGTGAACTCGCGGCGCAAACTCGTTGGCAAGCAGCCTGTCACCGGCGACAAACATCTCGAGTGCCAGCACGCCGACATAGTCCAGGTGCTCCAGCAGTGACCTCGTGTACATGCGCGCGGAGTCCAGGAGGGCGATGTTCTGCGATGGCGCACGGGAGACTCGAAGCATGCCGTCGCGGTGCAGATTTTCGGTCAAAGCATAGGTGACGATATTGCCATCGGCAGCGCGCGCACCGATCAGCGAAACTTCGCAGTCGAAATCTATCCATTGTTCGGCAATGAGCGCTACAGGCCCGAGGGTTTGCCAGGCTTGGCCCAGCTCCGCCGCGGACCGAATGACGAACTGTCCCTTGCCATCGTAACCGAGGGTGCGCGTCTTGAGGACCAGCGGCAGACCGAGCGTATCCGCGGCCCTGGCAAGGTCATCCGCCGAATCGACTCTCGCATAGCGCGGGACCGGGATTTTCAGGGCATCGAACAGTTGCTTTTCGTGCCACCGGTCCTGCGCGTAACGCAGTGCATCGGGCGGCGGGAGGACCGGAACGCGCGCGGTCAACGGTGCGAGCGCGTCAACCGGCACGTTTTCGAATTCGTAGGAAATCACGTCGGAGCAGGTGGCGAGGCGCGCGAGTCCCGCCTCATTGTCGAAAGGACAGGAGATCACGGGTCCTGTGGCGGCCGCCGGCGGATCGGCTGCAGGATCGAGGAACGTGACGGCCACGCCGAGGCGACCGGCCGCAATGCCCAGCATCTGGCCGAGCTGGCCGGCACCGATTACGCCAAGTCGTTTCAAGGTTCAGGAATCGCTGCGCGGGTCATCGTCAGCGAGCACTGCATCGGTCTGTTGCTGGCGCCAGGTGCCGAGTGCCTTGCTCACGTTTGCGTCGTTTACAGCCAGGATCGCGGCGGCATGAAGTGCCGCATTGATTGCCCCGGCCTTGCCGATAGCCATGCAGGCCACCGGTACACCGGCGGGCATCTGGGCGATCGACAGCAGGGAGTCCATGCCGTTCAGTGCTTTCGATTGCATAGGCACGCCCACCACCGGAAGTATCGTTTTGGCCGCGAGCATGCCGGGCAGGTGGGCCGCGCCACCCGCACCGGCGATGATGACCTGCAGCCCGCGCGACGGCGCACTTCCTGCGTATTCGAACAGCAGGTCCGGTGTCCGATGCGCGGATACAATGCGCACCTCGTGCGGGATGGAGAGCGCATCGAGCGTGTGGCTCGCATGACGCATTGCATCCCAGTCCGAACGGGAACCCATGACAATGCCGATTCTCGGTTTCATAGTAGTTTGCGTTGCGGAGGCCTGACGGCAGAAACCGTGCATTCTAGCCTCAGCGGACCCGGCTCTCCATCCTTGCGGCCAGTTCCCTGTGCACTTCGCGGAAAATCCGGCGCGACAGGGCTTTCCTCGCGGCCTCGAGTGTTGCCGCCGCGTGCTCGGCAACGAGCCGCTCAAGCACAAGACTGTCGCTGCCTGTCTGGCTGCGGAACTCCGCCAGGGAGCCTTCTGCATCGCTGCAAAGGCGGGTACGCCAGGCCTCGGCTTCACGGAAGATTCGCTTGTCCTCCTGCGGGCGTCGATTCAATGCCTCGATCGCAAGCTTTATCGGTTCGGCATCGATCCCTCGCATGAGCTTGCCGATGAGCTGCTTCTGACGCCGCAGCGCACCGTGAGACGTCGTCGATCGCGCCTGTCGCACGGCGTCGATCAGCCGTGGATCCGGGACGATGTCGGTCAATTGCGTATCGGTCAGTTCGATGAGCGATTCGCCGAGGAGCTGCAACTCTGTGAATTGTCGCTTGAGCGCACTCTTGCTGGGCTTTGATTCGTTCACCGGCTAAGCTACTGTGCGCCGGCGACGCAGAATGCGAAAGTTGATTTCATGCAAACATTGAAGTTCTTTTTGACGGGAATAGCAACCAGATGACGGGTTTGGCACGTGTGGCAATGAGCGGGCGGGATATCGAGGATATCGTGCGCATGGTTCTGGCGGAATCGAAGAGACTGGGAGCCGACCAGGCGGAAGCGGCCGCAAGCCATGACCTCGGCATCGCCGCCACGGCACGATTGGGGACAGTGGAGAATCTCGAGTACACGAACGACCGCGGCATCGGTGTTACGGTATTTTTCGGCACGCGGAAAGGCAGCGCGAGCACGTCCGATTTCAGCCCGGCGGCCCTGAGCGAGACGGTTCGGAAAGCCTGCGCATTTGCGCGCTACACCGAGGCCGATCCCTGCGCGGGCCTTGCGGACGCGGAGCGGATGGCGACGGAGATTCCCGATCTCGACCTCGCGCACGATTGGGCGATTGAATCCGAACAGGCAATTGCCATCGCTGTCGAGAGCGAAGATGCGGCACGATCGTTCGACAAGCGCATCACAAATTCGGAAGGCGCGACCGTCTCGACCAACAACGGTATCCGGGCATACGGCAACACGCACGGGTTTCTCGCCAGCTTCCGCAAGTCGAGTCACAGCATCAGCTGCGTCGTGGTAGGGGAACAGAACGGTGACATGCAGCGTGACTATCACTACACGAGTGCACGCGATCCCGCGGACCTCGAAGCGGCAAAAGCGGTCGGCGAGCGCGCGGCGCGACGCACAATCGACAGGCTGGGCGGGAAAAAGGTCAAGACCTGCAAAGCCAGGGTGCTGCTGGCACCGGAGATTGCGCGCAGCTTCTTCGGGCATGCTGTAGCCGCCGTCAGCGGCGGTGCCCAGTACCGGCGCTCCTCGTTCCTGCTCGAGGCGGCGGGCCAGCAGATCTTTCCGCCGTTCCTGCAGATCCAGGAGCGCCCGCACATTGCCAAGGGAATGGCGAGCGCAGCTTACGATGCGGAGGGTGTCGCGACCCGCGATCGGGACCTGGTGGTCGATGGTGTACTGCAGGGCTACGTGCTGGGTTCCTATTCCGCCAGGAGACTCGGCCTTAGCACCACGGGCAACGCGGGAGGAGCGCACAACCTCATCGTCCCCGGCAATGCACGCGACCTGGCATCGCTGGTACGCGACATGGGCACCGGCCTGCTGGTACATGAACTCATAGGACAGGGCGTGAACCCGGTCACCGGCGATTATTCCCGCGGTGCCGCAGGTTTCTGGGTCGAGCATGGCGAAATCGCCTACCCGGTGCACGAGGTGACAATTGCCGGAAACCTGCGCAATCTCTATCGGCGCATCGTGGCTGTCGGCCAGGACCAGGACCTGCGCGGCGGCATTCGCTGTGGCTCCGTGCTGATCGACGAAATGGCTATTGCCGGCACGTAAGCGGCGGGCAAAGAGGCCTACTTTTTCGGCGATTTACCTGACGGCTGATTCTTTTCCAGTTCGTCGAGCAATTGTGCCAACGTACGGTCACCGACTACACCGGAGACCGCACGATCCAGTTCATCCCCGAGCGTATCGACGTACGGCGACCAGGTGGGATCGCGGTAGGAACCCGTCTCGCCTTCGACCCGAACGACATTGAGTATGTCATTCAGCCGCAATCGGGACAGTTCCTGGCCCGGCACCAGAGATTCTGTTTCTGTCGTGAGCAACAGCCCGGCCTGCTCGAGCCTCTCGATGATCGGCGCCAGGGCGATTGCAGGAATGTTCAGCTTCGAGCTCAGATCGACCACGGCGCATCCCTTCCCGGGCTCCCTGAACGACCGTCCTACCAGCATCATGATGTTCAGTGCCAGGCGCTCGCGCATCGAATTGGAGAGTCGCGGCTCCTGCCGTCCGATGCGCAGAAACACCGGGTTCTGGTGATAGAACGCGAGCTGAGCCCCGATCAGCAGGATCAGCCAGTTCAGGTACAACCAGATCAGGCTCACGATGCCGATGGCAAATGTGGCGTACACGGCCAGCGTACGCACGGAGGACAGCACGAAGGTCGTGAATATGACACCCATGGTCGCCCACATGATGCCGCCGGCGAGTCCCCCGACCAGTGCCGACTTGAATTTCACCTGCGTATTCGGCATGAACATGTACAGGAAGGTAAACACCGCCGAGACCATCAGGTAGGGCAGGAACTTGCCGACCAGCAGGAACAGCTCGGCAATACCCGGCAACTGTTCGAGCCTGCTGACGACCGTATTGCTGCTCAGTGCGCCAAGCATGGTGAAGGCCGTACCTATGGCGACCGGCCCGATCAGCAGTACAACAAGGTACTCGGTAAAGCGCCGGGCGAAGTTGCGCGGTTTGGACACATACCAGACGTAGTTGAAACTCGATTCGACCTTTTGCACCGTCGAAATCGCAGTCCAGAGGAAGAAGGCCACGCCGATACCGCCGATAACCGAGGTGTTGACCTTGTCGACCATGTCGAAGAGCTGCGTGGAGATGCGTTCGGCATCGGGACCGAGGTGTACCAGGAATGTGTCGAGATTCTCTCGCAGCTTGCTGAAGACGCCGAGACCTTTGGCCATGGCGAAACTGATGCCGAGCAGTGGCACGATCGACAGCAGCGTCGTGTAAACGAGGCTCATTGCGTGCAAGGTCAGCTGGCCGGACAGCATGTCGCGAAGCATGCCGTAGAGGTAGCGCAGGATCGTCGATGCCAGGCCGCCGAGCCGCCCCAAACTCTGCAGGTGATCGCCCCAGATCAGCTTCTCGATCTTTTTCGCAAGACTGTCGAACATCCCTTGATGGCCCGTTCTGATTCTGATTGGCGGCGAACCGCGCCCGCATTGTACCTT